>JANWKX010000094.1 GCA_025451145.1 Vampirovibrionales bacterium | reverse complement strand
GCGTGGTTGAGATCCAGGCCGATTACCCGTTATCCCAGCCCAATCCGCCAGCGTTTGAAAACAGTCAGGTCCTTTCGGAGACAACCATTTTAGATGAAGCCTATTTGCTGGATACCTCCAGCTTGGCCTTGTCTGAAAATCAGGCGCTTCGCCGAAAATCTTTAATCTGGGTTGAGGGGTTACCGGCTCATGGCTATCAGGTGCTGACACAAACGGCAAAGGCCATGGAACACGTTAAAGCTGAGATCACGCGGCTTGAAAACGAGAAGATATCACTGGCGATCCAGCCCGATGGGGATCTGTGGATTCAGGTCAAGGCGGGCGATCGTTTTCAACGAAAGACGATTTGTCAGATCCGGCGTAACCAAGAGCAGGGTGACTCTTATAATGCGGCGCCTGTCCCAGGTGCTTCTCCTGAGAAAGCGGTGTTTATTTCCTCTGAGGTGATTAATTCTGGCCCATTGCGAGGCACCTTGAAGCTCCTGTATAGGTTTGAATCTATACAGATGCCCTTGGAAACGCTGGTTTCTCTAGATGCTGGCTCAGAGGCCTTCTCCTTCAGGACGTCGTTTGTTAATACTGCCCCGGATCATAAAATTCAGGTGATTTTTAAAACCCAGCATCCCGTTACGGAGGTCATGGCCGAAGGGCATTTTTCACCGGTCTTTCGCCAGTATGATCCCGAATATCGAATTGAAGATCACATGCCTGCACCGCCTCAGACGGAATTACTGGTTCAAGGCGGACCCATTCAGATATTTATTGGATTTCAGGAGCAGACCCTGGTGACGGAAGGGCTGACGGAATACGAAGTCGAGGCCGATAACCTGAAATTAACGTTGCATCGGGGCTTTGGCATGCTATCCAGAGCCGATACCGGTGTAAGAGGAAGCCATGCTGGTCCACCATTGCCAACGCCTGAGGGTCAATGCCTGAATCGTCGCTTTGAATGCCGGTATCTCTGGGCCAACGGGTTTGCCTGGGATGAAGCCTATGCCCTATCCGATAGGTTCTATGGGGCCGTTTACGGGTTTGATCGCCAGCAGGATTCTCAGGAACGCATTGAAGCCGTTTCAAAATCCTTTTTGACTTTGGATAACCCCTTCATTGTTTCAACGGCAATGGTGCTTCAAGGGCCAGCCATGGGGGTTCGCCTGATGAACCTCAGTCCCCAGGAACAAACCACGGGATTGACGCTGTCTAGTCCTGTGGGAACCATGAGTATTGTTAATTTAAAGGGCGATGTGATTGAACTCATTTCTCCTTCATCCCGACTAAAACTAGGCCCCTATGAGCTGAAAACCGTGGCGTTTGGGTTAGAATGAATAGCATGTCGTTTATGGTCATTTTCTTGAGTGGCATTCTCGTTGCCGAAATCCTCTGCCTGATAGGGCTATTTTTCTGCTATCGATGGCTCTGTAGGACTCATAAGCTGGTTTTGGCCATTAACGGCAACATGTTGGAATGGCGCAATGTCCTGCTTCGGGATATCAGAGCAGGGCGAATCACTTTGGAAAGCTTGGCGCTTATTCCCAGGTTCCTGGGACGATATGTCCCCTGGTGGATCAAGGGCTTTGTGACCGCCTTGAGATGGGTGGGAAAAATCAGGCGATAAATCGGTTGCAGACTTCCTAGAGATTCTCTAAACTTAAATAAAAAGTTGTTCAGGAGTTTATCAATATGTCCTACCGCTACGACCATCGTGATTCATACGGGTGGGATTTACCCTTTGGGGTGATTCTTGGCCTTTTGTTCGGCTTTCTGGGAGGCGTTCTATTTGCACCCAAACCTGGAAAAGAGCTTCAGAAAGATGTCCAGGCCTTTGTGGATCGCTTGCCCGAAAACCTCAATGAAGGTATCAGCACCTCCAAGGTGAGGTATAAGGAAATCGTTGGTAAAACCAAGCAAAGCATCGAAAGCCAGATGGAGCAAAGAACCCAACGGAAAAATGCCCTGAAAATGGCCGAAGCCAAACGCCGAGAAGATCAAGAATATGGCTATGATTACTAAGCCAATGCGCCTTATTCCCATGATGATGGAATACCGCCCATGTTAGCGCTAACCCCAGGCACTGAGCATTTACTACAGATTCTCATCATTTTGTCTGCGGTGCTGTTGATTCCCGTTGCCGTTGGGCTGATCATTGTGCTGTTTAAAGTGGCCTTTCTGGTTCACTCCACATCGGAATTCGTTCGAGTCGCCATCTATGAGTTGATGCCTGTGGTAAAAGAACTTCGCTTGATGGTGGCCAATCTGGAAACCATGACGGATAAGGCGGCAGCCGGTATGCAAGAACTGGGTAATGCCTTGCATAACACCTCTCCCATATTAAAACGGGGCGTAGCGCAAGTGAAATCCGGCACCAACGCCTTGATTTCAGGGATAGCCCGTTCCTTTGGAAAAGCATCAAACGTTTAGCAATCGCGAAGGAGTATCAATCATGAGTTCAGGTCGTTTTCTCGGTGGATTATTAATCGGTGGGGCCCTTGGGGCCATTGTGGGCTTATTGATTGCCCCGCGTACCGGAGAAGAAACCCGTGAAATGATCCGGGAAGAGTTTTCAAATCGGGTCAATCGCTCTGTGGATGATGTCAAAAATCGGACCCTGGAACTCAAGGAGCGGGCGGTGAATAAAGCGGATCAGTTGAAAGAACGGGGCCAGCAGATTACTTCGGAATTGGAAGAAATTGGTCGTGAAACCTGGTCCAAGGTGAACCCTGTCGGGAAAACCAAATCCCAGCCTGAAGAATCACCGAATTAGCCTGGATCTCTGATTAGACTGAAACCATGGCCAAATATTATATTTCAGCGGATTTGGAGGGCGTGTGCGGCGTTACCAGCTTGCTGCAATGCTATCCAAAATCTGATTTAACCGGATACCATACGGCCGTTCGGCAATTGGCGTCTGAAATCAATGCCGTTTGTGAAACCATCCTATCGTGTGAGCCGGATGCTGAGATCTTGGTGAACGATGCCCACAGCACCATGGCCAATCTCTCACAGGAGATGCTTTTGCCTAACGTCGGGTTGCTCTCAGGGAAACCCAAGGTCTGCGCCATGATGTCGGGCTTGGACAAATCCTTTGATGGAGTCATCCTCATTGGCTATCATGCCAAGGCCGGGGCTGAAAAAGGGGTTTTAAACCATACCTTTCACGGAAAATTGTTTGATGTCAATATCAATGGCCAACCCTACGGCGAAGGCGAAATCAATGCCCTGTATGCCGGACTGGTGTATCAGGTGCCGGTCCTCTTGGCCAGCGGTGACCGGGCTTTTTGCCAGGAAATCAATGCCTTTTTACCTCAGGTGAAGGCCGTGGAAACCAAAATCGGGCTGACCACCACCGCAGCGGAATCCCATCCCTTGTCTCAGGTGATGGCAGACTATCGCTCGAAAACTAAAGCTGCACTCACAGAACCCAAAACAAGTCCCGCTTTATTGAAACCACCGTTTACGCTGACGGTGACCTTTATCAACACACTGGCCTGTGATGTGGCCATGACCTCACCGCTTTATCAACGGTTAGATGGCAGAACCCTGCAAATGGTGACGGATGATTTTGCGGTGCTGTATCGCGGCTTACAAAGCGCCTACACCATGCTTTGCTACACGGATTTTATGGAGTAGCCCCAGGCAAGATCCGAGAACCCCTTGTCCACCAACCCGCATTGTAACCAATCCGGTTTTTAACTACGTTTGATAAAAAAGTTAACAAAACTGGCAAAAAATGCCTTTCAGGTGTTTTATAAAGCATGTAAGTTGTGGGAGGGCTTGCATCCGAAATGCGGATGAGCCGTTGGATTCAGAGGAGATGTTTAGGCAATGAGATTATCCGGACAAGTTGAACCCTTGGCGTATCCGCGACCGCAATCGGCCCCTCGTTTTAGTGGATGTTTTGATTTCGGCCTTTTCGGAGGGCCACCCAAGGTTTCTTCAGTTCCTGCATCTGATGAGATCAATCTAACGTCAACCAATGGGGCTTCTTCAGTTCAAAGAGAATCTCAGACGGTTGCTCCCAATACTTTTCAAAATTTCTGCAAGGCCCAAAGAATGCTTGCAGAAAAAGGGAAAGAGTATTTGAGTAAAACCAAGGATAGGACCGGAATCCCGGCTCCAAGGGTTGTTTTAACCCTTCCAGGGCACGAAGGCTTTATGGATAGGATCAATCTTGATGCCCTGAAAGATCCTCACCCCATTTTGGGGCCTGGTAAAAATAATGAGTCAGCCGTAGTTCATTTTTGGTTTGCAGGTCAAGCATGCAAAGTGGGTTTTAATGTTTACCAAAATAGAATGGAGATTGTCGATGTAAACGGGTCCTCGATGATAGGTGTGAGCAATGATCGACTTAGGGCCCTAAAACAGGCCTTAGATTCATTTTTAAGTGATCTTGTTCAAGATAATGGTTCTCATTTGCTCTTCCAGGGACCAGAGACAGACTATCGCCAGTGGAATAATTTAAACAGTATTATTTATCCCGATGTTTCTAATATTCCGGGACTTGGCGTCCTTCCTCCAACACCTGAAGCTCATCATTATGCACGCCCTGGCATTATGGACGCCTAAATGGAAATAAAGAGAGGGCGGTATAAACCATCCATCTCTTTCTGTAGGGCTTAGTCTTAATATCTAGGCAATAATCGTGAAGCCGGAGGAGTGCCACTCCGGAAGCTGCCGAAGATCGCTGAGCAACGTTTTGCTTTCTTCCAACTGAAGCTGTTTTGTGGTGCGAGATGCGGCTTTTGTTCTAATGGCGGCATCGACGTTTTCGAAAATCGGTTCGCCGGTCTCTCTGGCATCATGTCCGGTTGCGATTAAAACCGTTGTCGCGTCTTCAGTCGAATAAACGCTGGCAAAGGGATCGGCCTGAAAATCCGAGTCTGCTTCCTTTAAGCGAGCTTGCAGTTTTTTATTTCCCGCGGGTGAATTAAGCTGATCGACAAACCTTTGAGCAGAGAGCCAGGTACTGTCCATAAACGGTCTTGAGGTGCTTTCCGTGGCGCCTTTTTTCACAACAGAAGTCACCTTATACCATGTTCCAAAACGAGGATTGGCATTGGAAACGGCCTGTGTCATGAACAACTCTCCTTCGATCTTTTTTAATTGCTAACCATAATCATTGGATAACCCATAAAATAAGAACTCGATTATACTTTAATGATTCATTACTGAATATAGATTTTTGATTTTATATGAATTTGGACTTAAGCCAGGCGTGTCACTAAGCAGGACTTGAAAGCAGGGACTGGCCTTAATATAAGTGACGTAACCTCTGCTTCCAATGCCCATATTTAAAGAAGCCGCCCTTGGATCTACTCACAAGATGGTCAGTTCAATCAAAGGCTTTAGTTTAATGTATCTATTATTTGAAAGGCTAGGCCATAATCGTGAAGCTAGAAGGATGCCAAGGATCAAGCCCCCGGAGTTCGCTCAAATGGGTTTTGCTTTCTTCCAAGGCCATCTGTTTTGTACTGGGCGCTGTTGCTTTTGACAAAATGGCTGCATCGTTGCTGTCAATTCCATCTTGTTCACCCTGTGATGCATCATTCCCAGTTGCGACTAGAACGGTTTCAAAACCAAGTGATGTAAATACTCTTGCCGTTGGCAAGGCTCTGTAATCCGGGTCGGCTTCTTTCAATTGCGTTTGAAGCTCCTTATTTCCGTCAGGCGAACGGAATTCATCGGCAAACCGACAGGCAATCTGGTAGGGCGTATCCCAATATTGCCATCTAGTTTTATCAGTCGCATTTTTTTGGACGGCAGAGGTGATTTTATACCATGTGCCAAAACGAGGGCTTTGATGAGAAACGGGAGGTGTCATATTCAACTTTCCTTTAATCTTTATCAAGGGTGAACCACAATCATTGTATGAGCCATTAAGCAAGAGCTTGATTATAAAATAAATCTTCAACAATGAATAATTATTTTATATATTTTAATGATAAAATTAGATTGAGGCGAATGCAAAATTGCTACAAAATGGTTAGCTGTTTTTCCTGGAACAAGTCGTCTTGTTAGTTTAGGCCACGCATTTTAAGTGGTCATTCGATCCAAATAGATTGGATTTTACAAGCTTCGCTGAATAAAATTTTGAAAGAATGGTGTCGGAGAGGGGACTTGAACCCCTACAGATTGCTCCACACGCCCCTCAAACGTGCGCGTCTACCATTCCGCCACTCCGACATGGGGATAATGCTCCTAAATCTTAATTCGATACATGAAGCGTGTCAAGGCAACGAAAGGTGCCGTGCCTACTGGTGTTCACAACTATTTTAGAGGGGCTGAGGCCGTTTCCTGGCCAATCCGTTGGCGATTTATCACTTCAAAAATACGCAATGCCACGACCCGCTTTTGGATAACAGAATGTCTTAAGACGACCCTATACGAAAAGGGCTCTTAATGAAATCTTGAGGAGTCAGGACTTGTCCAATTCATTGCTTTGGCGCACAATACTGTCCAGGTATCGATTTTTCTGAGAGGCCCTAGCTTGAGCGAACGATCCAATTATTTGTTAGAAGTGGGTACAGAAGAGCTTCCTGTTAGTTTTCTGGAGTCTTCCGGCCAGGAGCTGCATGATAAGCTCCAGGAAGGGCTGAGCAAAAGCCAGATTGCCTTTGACGGGATTCGGATTTATAAAACGCCTCGCCGGTTGGCCGTGATGATCCAAAATATTGCCTTGGTTCAGCCTGCAACTCAAGAATTGCTTAAAGGGCCTCCGGTTTCCGTTGCCCTGGATAGCACGGGGCAGATGACGCCTGCTGGCTTGGGATTTGCCAAAAAAGTCGGGATTGAGCCTTCAAAACTCCAACGCCAGGAAATAGATGGGGCAGAATACCTGGTCTACGAAAAGCATTCTCCTGGAAAACCCATTTCTGCGGTGTTGTCGCAGCTGATCCCCGAAGCTGTTCTGAGTCTCTCCGGATCGCATTTTATGGCCTGGGATGAAAGTGATATCCGATTCTCCCGCCCCATCCGCTGGCTGGTATCTCTTTTGGGCAAAGAGCCGCTCCCGATTCAAATTGGTTTGGCCCAATCCCACCGGGTTTCCAAAGGTCATCGTTATCTGGCCCAGCGGCCTGAAATTGAGGTTTCCAGCGTGGAAGCCTATCAAACCGAGCTTTGGCAATACGGCCATGTGCAGGTGGATCAAGACCTTCGCAAGAAACTCATCTGGGAAGCCATGGTGACTGAAGCCAAATCCCTGAATGGGGTTGTGCCGAAGAATGAAGACCTGCTGAATACCGTGACGCTTCTGGTTGAAGCCCCTACCATTATTATAGGCTCCTTTGATCCCCGTTATTTATCCCTCCCCAAAGAGGTTATTACCACGGTCATGGCCTCTCATCAGAAATATTTTCCCATCGAGAGCCAAGACGGGAAGTTGTTGCCGTATTTCATCACGGTGTCTAACAACACGACCCCTGAGGCGGCAGAGATCATTCGTCACGGGAATGAAAAAGTCTTAAAAGCCCGGTTGGAAGATGCCGTCTTCTTTTTTGAAGAGGATACCAAGCACCCGCTGATTCACTATGTTGATATTCTTAAAGGTGTGACCTTTCAAAAAGGCTTGGGCAGTCTTTGGGATAAGACCCAACGCTTGATTTCCCTGGCCAAAATCCTTTCGGAACAACTGCATTTTTCCGGGGCCGAGCAGGAATCCGTGGTTCGGGCCGCAGAGCTGTCCAAGGCCGATTTGGCCACTGGGATGGTTCGGGAATTGACGGAGCTTCAAGGCCTTATGGGTGAGCATTATGCCCGACTCTCCGGTGAAAATTCTGATGTGGCTCGCGCCATTGCAGAGCATTATCACCCCCGATTTACCGGGGATACGGTAGCATCTTCCCGGGTAGGCTATTTGCTCTCTATTATTGATAAGCTGGATACCATGATGGCTGTTTTTGCTCAGAAAGATGCCCGATTGCCTACCGGCTCTAAGGACCCGATGGGGCTTCGTCGGATGGCCCTGGGGATTATCCAGACCGTCCTTGAGAATCAGCTTTCCATGAGCTTGGATCAGGCGCTCACTTTGGCGTACCAGAATTTAGGTCAGTTGGCTGCCCTGTCCAAGGAGGAAGCCCTGGAAAAAACGCGTCAATTTCTGCTGCAACGATTAAAAGGCTATTTACTGGAGCAAAATTACTCCTACGATGCTATTGACGCCATTTTGGATGCGGGCAATTCGCCTTTTGCCAATTTAAGTCAGACCTTAAGCCGCCTTAAGGCCTTAAAATCCTTGATGACAGATGTCAATCAGTTTAAATCGCTCTATGAACCCGCCAATCGGACTGCCCGGATTTTAGGTAAGGCTTATCTGCCCCAGGTAACCTTATCGGAGATTAAGCCTGATCTGTTTGAATCTCCTGCCGAAAAGGCCTTGTACGAAGCCTTAAAAGGCAGCGATCTTGGGGAGGCTTCGCCTTCGGATTATTTATCCTGTTTTAAGGCCTGGTCTCCCATTGTGGAAGACTTTTTCAACCATGTGCTTGTCAACGTGGATAATGCGGAAGTCAAAGCCAACCGCTACAGGCTGTTAAGCCTTCTGAACCGATATTACCTGGATTTTGCTGATTTTACGAAGCTGGTGGTGTAACAGATCATGCTAAAACAGCCCTTAGAGCGAAAACCGATCATCGAAAAAGATTTGCCCATCGACATTCCTCAAAATCTGGGCGAGGAAAATCCATACAGAGCATTGGGTTTTTATCTCAAGTGGGGCATTGTCTTCATTTTGCTGATTGTTTCTGTCTTGGTGGGATTGGTTATTTCCAAGAGTACCAGTCAGCTTCCGGATATCAAAATTCTGGAAACCTATCACCCCAACGAAAGCACCCGTATTTTTGATCGAACCGGGCAGTTGATCGCGAACATTCACGGGGATGAAGATCGGGTGGTCGTCCCCTTAAAAGATATTTCGCCCAACATTCAGCGTGCTGTTATGGCCATTGAAGACAACCGTTTCTATGAACATAACGGGATTGATCCCAGGGGGATGGTCCGAGCCTTTGTTTCCGATGTTAACGCCAGTGAAAGCGTCCAAGGGGGAAGTACCCTGACTCAGCAGTTGGTCAAAAACCTGTTTTTAACCCCTGAAAAATCCTACACCCGCAAGATTGCCGAAGCCATTCTGGCTTTGCGGGTTGAAAAACACTACAGCAAAGACAAAATCCTGGAGATGTATTTAAACCAAGTCTATTTCGGGAATTTGAGTTATGGGGTTGAGAAAGCTGCCAGACGCTATTTCAAGGTTTCCGCCAAAAAATTGACGGTGGCCCAATCTGCCCTGTTGGCTGGGTTGCTTAAGGCCCCGGAAGGGTTATCACCATACAGCTATCCCGAAGCGGCTAGACGAAGGCAGATTGAAGTCTTGGGGAAAATGCTGGAGTACGGTTATATTACCAAGAAGCAATATGATGATGGCATTAATGAGCAGGTTGTCTTGAACAGCAGGCAATCCAAGCCGTCTAAACATCCCTATTTTGTGGCGTATGTGATTCAAGAGCTTGAGAAGCGTTACGGTGAAGATGTGGTTCGCCGAGGCGGGTTGAAAGTCTTTACCACCATGGATGAGAAGGCTCAAGAGGCGGCTGAAAAGGCGGTTTATGACGGCGTGACGAAAGCCCCTCCGGGATCGGGGATTAAACAGGGGGCTATGGTCTCCATTGATGTCCAGACAGGCGAACTCTTAGCCATGGTGGGCGGTGTTGATTTTGTCAAAAACCAGTTTAACGTGGCAACTCAGGCACGTCGGGCGGTAGGATCGACCTTTAAGCCTTTTGTCTATCTGACAGCCTTCCGGCTCGGGAAAATTACTACCAAGAGCCCCATTTCCGATCGCCCGGTCACTTACGGGAACTGGTCTCCCCATAACTGGGATGGCAAATATATGGGGCCTATGGACATTCGAAGAGCCTTGACCCTGTCACGGAACACCACAACGGTTCAGGTGGCCATGAAGGTGGGAATAGATGAAATTACCAAAACTTGCCATCTTGCTGGGATTGTTTCCAAGATTGATCACAACTCTTCAAGCTTTCTTGGCTCTTCCGGTGTGTCTCTGTTTGAACTGGCGACCGCTTATTCCACCTTTGCCCGTGGTGGTGTTTATATTCAGCCGACAGCCATCAAGCGGGTTGAAGACAACCGGGGCAAGCTGGTTAATATCGATACGCCGGCACCTAAACGGGTCTTTAATCAGGATGATGTGGCGGCCCTTATCGATATCCTGATTGATGTTGTCCAAAAAGGGACTGGTCGAAACGCCATTTTGCCTGACCGGGTTATCGCTGGTAAGACCGGAACGACCGACCAATTGAGAGATATCTGGTTTATGGGCTTCACACCGGATATGGTGGCGGGTGTCTGGATGGGAGACCCGAAAAACACCCCGATGCACGGCGTTTATGGTTCCAATGCGGCGTTGGTCTGGCATGAATACGCAGAGACCTACTATAAAGAACATCCCATTCCGCCACAGAATTTCTTTGTGGCCTCCAACGACTATGCCGCCCGGATGGGCTTGATCCACTTGGTGGATCCGACCGGTCTTGAGGCCGCTAAAAAGAATCAGACGGTTGAAAAATTAGGCGGAAATACCCAGACAACGACGGTTTCTCAACCAAGACCGAGAGGCCCTCAAGGGAGTCCACAGGCAGCCCCTCAACTCAACGTGAATCAAAACGCGGATCTCACTAAGCCAAATGAGGTGAGAAGACCACTGATACCCATTCGTCCCAGAGATGAGCGAAGAAACACAAATGCGCCTCAAAATACAACAGGTTCTTACCGACAGGCTTTAACGGAGACGTCTTCCCAGAAGCAGGATAAATACAGCAATTGGAAAAAGACCCTGGATAAAGTCAAAGAGGATCTCAAACAGTAAGTCAACGGCTATCAACTTTGGGTCATTTACGGGTAAAATAAGTGAAATAGAGAAAGTGTTTCCCCAATGAAGTATCATTTTATCGATGAAGAGTTCCCTTACACCGGGGAAGAGCTATCCAATCACTGGATTTACAAGAACTTTGGCATTTTAGGCGATGCCGTTGTCGGTTTTGTGGGTCCCTGTGATATCGATAAAATGCGCATGGTGGATCTGGAAGATGTACTCAACGATGACCAGATTTATTCCACCCGGATGCTGAATTTTATTATTGAAATCTTTGATATGACCCTTCGGGAAGGCGTGATTCTGCAACGGCTGTATTCCGCCATTATCCAAGGCAAGCTGTTGGATATTCTGGGGAAAACGGGAGATATTGCTATTCGGCGCTCTGGCGATGATTTATTTATTAACGAAACCAAGAAGCTCTCGGTTTCGATTTGTACGGTGAGCCCCACATCCATCCTCATGCATGTTGGCCTGAACATACAGTCGGAAGGCGCACCGGTAGAAGCCGCCGGCTTAAGCTCCGAGTTGGGTATTCAGCAAATTAAACCTTTGGCCATTTCCTGTATGAAGACCTTGGCTGAAGAGTGGGAAGATATTAAACTATGTTGTTGCAAGGTCAAGGCAGTGGTGTAAACGGTCCATGGGTAAACGAAAATTATTTTTATTGTTTTTATCCGCAATGACGGTCTCCATTATTATTATGGTGATTGTCTACGGGTTGTTTTTGAAAGATGTGAATTTTACCTTTAATATTAAAAACCCTGAGTCGGCCCCGTCACCGATTGATGCCTTTACCAACGAAGAAACTGCCAAAGCACAGGCGGAAAGTGATGATGGACAGGGTCCCGCCAAGGTTGTTGTCCCGGATAATGGGGCCAAAGCCGATGCTAGTAATACGACGGCTGATGCCAATGCGGATACATCTTTGCAGAATGACAAGCCGTTGACCAATGTGGTGCCCCTGGAGCCTCAGATTAACAACAATCCCGATGAGTTGGCCCCTTTGCCGGATACCAGCCTGCCGGATAATCTCGATGGCCCTGATACCACCCCCAGCCCAAGCAGTAATACGGATGCTGCCCCTACGCTTCACTACGTTTACCTGGATGGATTTTCCACCAAAGAAGCGGCTCAAGCGGCTGTTCAGCAATTACAAGACAGAAAATTAGCAGCACAGCCTCAGATTCGTCAGCACAAAGGGCAGGTGGTGTTGCAATTTGGGGTGTTTAGTGATCGGGAAAATGCGGAAGTCATGGCCCAGCAACTCCGCAATCAAAATATTTATGTCAAAATCGATTAAAATCCTCTGTATGTGATTTTTTGAAGCGTTTGATGAGAGCGATAACCTTTAAGGAGAGTGAATTATAATGACCGCACAACCTAAAAATCCTGAAAAATTGATGCTTTTCCTCTTTCCCTTGATTACGTTGGGTGTATTTATTTTAGCAATCATTCTATTCCACTACTTGCCGTTGATTTTGGCTCATAAGCTGTAAAAGATACGAGACTCGGCTGATTTTTCAACGTTTTCTTTGGGATTCAGGCCAGATATGCCATAATAAAAATACCCTGAGGTTGTGGCCTCATGTTTTGACTCTACACTTACTTAAAAGGGAGTCCTGAATACGCGCTGGTAATGCCGTAAGCCAACACAATCAGTTGGAAATGAATACTTACCACGGAGGACACCCACCTGGGAAACCAGGAGTTTCAAAACCCAGGTCACAGCAACGCCTCAGGGTCTTTTTTTGCCAATTTGATATTATTAATCTAGCTCTAGGGAGAGGCCAGGGAAGGGTACAGCCCCTGGATAAGGATCTACGGTTTCATCAAAATCGTTGATAGAATCTATCAAACTGAAGAACTATCTTAAAGCTGTGGCTCTACTGGGCTGACCGGGGTGGGTCACAGCGCCCTTACAGGCCGGTCCCACACTTTGGGCGTATTTATGAAACACCCCGTGGGTATATTTTGATTCAGGTCGTTTCCAATGCTGCCGACGGCGTTCTAGCTCGGCGTCGTCAACTTCCAACGTGATGACGCCATTTTCGGCATCCACCAGGATCAGATCGCCTGCTTCAATCAGGGCGATTGGGCCACCCACATAGGCCTCAGGGCCCACATGGCCAACCATTAACCCTCTGGTAGCACCGCTAAATCTTCCATCGGTAAGCAAGGCCACTTCCTGGCCAAGATTCTGACCGTACAGCGCTGCCGTCACGCTGAGCATTTCCCGCATCCCAGGACCGCCTTTCGGACCTTCGTATCGGATAATTACCACATCCCCTGGGTGGATTTCACGGCGTTCAATGGCGGCAAAGGTCTCCTCTTCGCCATTAAAAACTTTGGCTGGGCCATAATGAAGACGCTTGGTGAGTCCAGCGACTTTCACCACCGCCCCTTCAGGGGCCAGGTTACCGAACATCATTTTTAAGCCTCCCGTTGGGCTTAAAGCTTTATCGGCAGGAACGACGACTTGTTGATTCTCAGGAATCACAACATCTTGAAGATTTTCAGCGAGGGTTTTGCCTGAAACCGTCAGGCAATCGCCATGCAACAGCCCGGCATCCAACAGGGATTTCAGGAGGACCGGCACGCCGCCGACTTGGAACAGGTCATACATGACGAATCGACCGCCGGGCTTAAGATCCGCCAGAACCGGGGTTTCATTAAACAACCGTTCAACCTGGCGTAAATCCAGTTCAATCCCAATTTCATGGGCGAGGGCCGGAAGATGTAGGACTGCATTGGTAGATCCGCCCGTGGCAGCCACAACCCGAATGGCATTTTCAAAGGCTTTGGGGGTTAAAATATCTCGGGGACGGATATTGGCTTCTAAAAGGCGCATGACCGCTTGGCCTGCCTGGTGATTTATTTTTGGGCGATCTGGGTGTAAGGCCGGATAAGCACTGGTACCGGGTAAGGCGAGGCCAATGGCTTCTGCCACACAGGCCATGGTATTAGCGGTAAACTGCCCACCACAGGAGCCAGCCCCAGGACAGGCGGATTGTTCGATGGCACAGAATTCCTGCTCATCGATTTTTCCGGCGGCATAAGCGCCAACGGCTTCGTAGACATCCTGAACCGTCAGATCCCTTCCGTCATGGTGGCCCGGCATAATAGTTCCCCCATATAGAAACAGGGATGGGAGATTCAAACGGGCCATGGCCATCATCATGCCCGGTAAACTTTTATCACATCCGGCAATGCCAAGCCAGGCATCATATTGGTGGGCATGCATCACTAACTCAACAGAGTCGGCAATGATTTCACGGCTGATTAAGGAGGCCTTCATGCCTTCATGGCCCATGGCAATGCCATCGCTGACGGCAATGGTGGTAAATTCTCGAGGTACGCCTCCGGCTTCCTGAATGCCCTGCTTTGCCCATGTGGCCTGATCCCGTTGCGTCAGATTACAGGGGGTGACTTCATTCCAGGTGGTGGCAACACCAATAAAGGGTTTTTTGAAATCCTCGTCCTGTAGCCCCATGGCTCTGTAAAAAGCGCGATGTGGCGCCCGGCTTGGGCCGTCTACGGTCTTGCTGCTACGAGAACGAGTATCTGTCATTATGAAATGATCCTCAAACTGCTTCCAAAGGCCTGACATGGTTTTTATTTTAAACCGAAATCAGCGCAATTAACGGTTATTATCGCAAATCTGGCGCTATTCATCAATCCAGAGCCGCCTGGTTTGTAAATAAAT
>JANWKX010000093.1 GCA_025451145.1 Vampirovibrionales bacterium | reverse complement strand
TAGCGCTTCTTCGCCCTTGTCCATGGTTCGTTTTTATTGAATAATCGAACCAGTAGTATTCATTTGTAAAAAGAGGGCTAGGCAAATTTCAACGACACGTGTGCCTAAACCTGATTGGCTTAAGATTCGTCCACCCGGTGGGCCGGTTTATAATAAGATTAAAGCCCTCGCTAAAGACCTTGAATTGGCAACCGTATGCGAGGAAGCCAAATGTCCCAATATCGCAGAATGCTGGGCGGGTGGTACGGCAACGTTTATGTTGATGGGAGACACCTGCACCCGGGCGTGCAAATTTTGCGCCGTTAAAACCGGAAATCCCAAAGGCTGGCTTGATGCGGATGAACCTCGGAAAATCGCTGAAACGGTTCATCAGTTTGGACTGAAGTATGTGGTTTTGACCTCGGTGGACAGAGATGATCTGCCGGATGGCGGTGCGGATCATTTTGCAAAGACCGTGGAAGCCATCAAGGCACTGACGCCTGGAATCGTTGTGGAAGTATTAATTCCTGATTTTCAAGGACAGCAGGAGCCCTTGGATAGATTGGTAGAAGCCCAGCCTGATGTTATTGCCCAGAATATTGAAACGGTCGAACGCTTAACCCATTATGCGCGGGATCGCCGGGCAGGTTATCAGCAAACCCTGACGTTACTTCAACGGGTCAAATCGGATCATCCGCATATTTTTACCAAGTCGTCCATTATGCTGGGTCTTGGCGAAACCGATGATGAAATTCGAGAATGCATGCGAGATTTACGCCAGCATCAGGTGGATATTCTGACTTTGGGACAATATCTTCAACCCACAGCCAAACATCTTCCGGTGGAACGCTTTATCACGCCTGAAGCCTTTAAGGCCTGGGAGGTTGAGGCTTTGGAGATGGGTTTCTTATATTGCGCCTCTGGCCCATTGGTCAGAAGCTCCTATAAAGCCGCCGAGTTTTTCATTCAAGGGATAGTCGAAAAGAGCCGAAAAAAATCTATGGTTTAAAATCTTACTTAAGGGGCTTAGGAGGGAAACATGTCAATAAAACAGGATGAAAACGCCATGACAACGAAGACAAAAGGTTATCAAGCACTCCCGGAAGGGTTAACCCCGAATGACTTAAAGGCCATGTATGAATACATGGTTCTGACACGAGAATATGACGAGCGTTGCCTGAAACTTCAGCGTCAAGGCCGTATTGGCTTTTATGCCGGTTCCTTTGGTGAGGAAGCCTGCCAGGTTGGGACAGCCTTTGCCTTGGAAGAGAAAGATTGGGTCTTTTCATCCTATCGTCAACCGGGTGTTGCCTTGTTTAGAGGTGTTCCGCTCCAAACCATGATGAACAACCTTTTTGGAAATGCTGAAGATATCGTTATGGGGCGGCAAATGCCGGTTCACTATACCTCCCGCAAACATCATTTTCTATCCATTTCCAGCGTCATTGGCACTCAGATTATCGAGGCTGTCGGATGCGCGATGGCGGCTAAATCGAAAAAGGATGATGCGGTTACCATTACCTATTTCGGGGATGGTGGAACCTCATCCAACGATTTTCATTCCGGGATGAATTTTGCGGCCGCCTTTAAGGCACCTTGTATCTTTGCCCTGGTGAATAACCAATACGCCATCTCCATCCCGGTTCGTAAGCAAACGGCGGTTGAAGTTCTGGCGGATAAAGCCAAGGCCTATGGTATGCCGGGTATCCAAGTGGATGGCAACGATGTGGTTGCCGTTTTTAATGCCACCAAAGAGGCTGTTGAACGGGCCCGGCGTGGAGAGGGACCAACCCTTCTGGAACTGAAAACCTATCGTGCGGGTCCTCATTCTTCCTCAGATGATCCCACTCGTTATCGCTCGACGGAAGAGATGGAGGCCTGGAAAGCTCGGGATCCCATTTTGACCTTTAAAAAACGGTTAGAAGAATGGGGCTTGTGGACGGAAAGCTTTGAGGTGGAAGTTCGCGAGTCGGTTCAATCCAAAATTAATGAGGCCATCAAGGTTGCGGAAAGCATTCCCCAACCGGAGTGGGAAACCTTGTTTGAAGATGTGTATTCATATGTGCCACAGGTCCTTGCGGATCAGCGGGATGATATCCTAGCTCACGAGCGTGGGTTGACCCTCACCAATGAAGGGGAGTTTCCATTATGATGGGTGGCATTTTAAGCGGTTTTTGTCTGGAGGAAACTATTCATGGCTGAAATGACCTTGCTTCAAGCGGTTAACTCGGCGCTTCATGAGGAAATGGGGCGTGATGAAAATGTGGTGGTCCTAGGTGAAGATGTTGGCATAAATGGCGGCGTCTTCAGAGCAACCGAAGGCCTTTACCAAAAGTATGGCGCTGAAAGGGTCATGGATACGCCACTGACGGAAAGCGGCATTATCGGGGCTGCTATTGGGATGGCGGTCTATGGCTTAAAGCCGGTGCCTGAGATTCAGTTTGCCGATTTTATTTATCCGGCCTTTGACCAGATAGTCTCCGAGTTGGCCAAGATGCGTTACCGTTCGGGAGGCGATTTTATATCCCCGGTGGTCATTAGAACGCCTTATGGTGGTGGTATTAGAGGCGGCCATTATCACTCTCAAAGTCCTGAAGCTTATTTTTGCCATACCCCTGGCTTACAAGTTGTTATTCCCTCTAACCCCTATGATGCCAAAGGCCTGCTTAAGGCGGCTATTCGAGGAGAAGATCCCGTTCTCTTTATGGAGCCCAAGAAGATTTATCGGGCCTTTAAGCAACCGGTGCCGGATGAGGATTATGTGGTTCCCATCGGAAAGGCCAATATCCACCGGGCAGGAACCGATGTGTCGGTCTTCTGCTATGGATCGATGGTTCAGGTGGTTGAAAAGGCGGCTGAAAAAGCTGAGGAAACGGGCCACAGTGTTGAAATTGTCGATTTAAGAACCCTAAGCCCGTTGGACATGGAGACCATCCTGACTTCGGTTAAAAAGACTGGCCGGGCGGTTATCGTCTATGAGGCTCCAAAAACTTGCGGCTATGGTGCGGAAATTGCAGCAACCATTGCCGAAAAAGCCATCGATTATCTTGAAGCCCCTATCCTTCGAGTGGCTGGATTGGATACGCCATTCCCCTACACTTTGGAGTATGTCTATATGCCCCATGCGGCAAGGGTTTTTCGGGCCATTCAAGATGTCTTGAATTATTAATCCCAATACGAGTCTGTATTAGCAACGTTTGTTTGGGGAGAACTCAACAATGGTCTTTGAATTTAAGCTTCCGGATATTGGCGAAGGTGTCCATGAAGGTGAAATCGCCAAGTGGTTGGTTCAGACGGGTCAAGCGATCCATGAAGATCAACCGATGGTCGAAGTGATGACGGACAAGGTCACGGTAGAGATCACCTCACCTGTTGCTGGAACCGTCGGCAGCCTTATCTATAAGGAAGGGGATGTGGTTCGCGTCGGCAACGTGATTATCCAGATTCAAACTGATAAGGCTGCCGCTGTCGAATCTCCTGAGCCAGCTAAGGTTTCGAGTTCCAAAGCTAATGGGCAGGCTGCCGAACAAACGGTTCTTGAGGAGCGACCAACCTCCTATGGCCAACCGGGTGGCGTGATGTCTGCTGTTCGCCCAGGAGGGGCACAACGAAAAGTCTTGGCGCCGCCAGCCGTCAGAAAACTAGCCCGGACTATGGGGATTGACTTAGCATTGGTGACCGGCTCAGGCCCGATGGGACGGATCCGACGTGATGACTTACTGGCCTTCTCTGGAGCCCATCCTGGTCAGACAGCCCTTGCCAGACCCTCGATGCTTCAGCCCATGGCGGAACAGCGTGAGGAGCGGATTCCGTTTAGAGGTATGCGTCGTAAAATCGGCGAGCACTTGGTGAAATCCAAGCAGACGGCCCCTCATTTTACCTATGTGGAAGAAGCGGATATGACGACCCTGGTCAAGTTCCGGGAAGACCTGGCCCAGGATGCCGAGACGCAAGGGGTAAAGCTGACCTATTTGCCGTTTATCATCAAGGCGGTGATTGAAGGCTTGAAAAAATATCCGAAACTCAACAGCACGTTAGATGAAGCAACCCAGGAGATTGTTTTAAAGCATTATTACAATATTGGTGTCGCGGTTGCGACTGAAGACGGCCTGATTGTGCCGGTGATTAAAAATGCCCATCTTAAATCCATTTTTCAACTGGCGGCTGAGATTGCCGAATTAAGCCAAAAGGCCCGGCAAAACAAACTGAGCTTATCGGATTTGCAAGGTGGGACATTTACCCTCACCAGCATTGGCTCTATCGGCGGGATTTTCTCTGCCCCGATTATCAATTTTCCTGAAGTGGCCATTATGGGCATCCAGAAAATCGAAAAACGGCCGGTGGTGAGAAACGATGAGATTGTGATTCGGGAAATGACTTATTTGTCGATTTCGTGTGATCACAGGGTGGTGGATGGTTCTGAAGCGGCCCTGTTTATGAAAGACATGATCAATTGGCTTGAGCATCCTGCCCGCTTTCTTCTGGTTCACTAAGGGGGAAACCTCCATGACGGGCATCAGCTCCGCCCTGAAGACTTCCCGGACAGTAACTGCTTTATATTTTTATTTGTAAATTATTTGGTGGATATTGATCCATTGACCGTTCCCCCGTTTAGAGGTGGACATTATAATAGGGTGACTATGTTTAAGTTTCTCAAAGATAAACTTCCGGGTTCCGGTGGACGAAGTCTTCATGTATCGCGCTTTTTTAGCGTTTCGATGGATGATTACATGGCCACTGGCGAACGGGATGCCATATTGGCATCTAGCGGGATGGGGAAATCCTATTTAACGGGTGTTTTGGCAGAAGAAACCCTTGAAAACGGCAGCTTGCTGTGCGTGATTGATCCAGAAGGCGAGTATTTCACCTTGGCAGAGCGCTATCCACTTTTGATTGTAGGTGGTGAAAATGCCATGGTCCCTCTGGAGGCCGAGGCCATCGATCTCTACATCGAAACGATGCTGGAAACCAACTTATCGTTGATTTTCGACTTGTCGGAATATCTGGATCATGAGCAACAGGATCTCTATGCTCAGATTGCCGAGAGCCTGTTTCATCAGGAAACCACCTACCGTAAAAAGGTTCGCATGATAGTTGAAGAGGCCCAAATATATGCGCCTCAGCGGATGGCCAGTGCTGGGGCGGCTAAAGGCGGAAAGAAAAAGTGGGACCCGGTAAATTCCAGCCAGAAAATCGCCAAGCGGGGTCGTAAACGAGCCATCGATTCCCTGTGGGCAACCCAACGGCCTGCCAGCTTAAGCAAGGATATTTTAAGCCAGTGTAACCGCTTCTGGTTTGGCGGGATCACGGCCGAGCAGGATTATAAAGCCATCAAGCCCTTTTTAACCGAGGCCGGAATTTCTTTTAACAATGTCAAAGAGCTTCAGCCAGGCGAGTTTTATTTCTACAGCAAAGGCGTGACCAAGCTGATTAAAGTGCGTAAACGCCATTGTAAACATGCCGGGGCTACACCAGAGGCACAGCAAACCTTCCAGGCCATTACCAATACCGGCTTACAACAGGCTGTTGAAGCGCTCGCCGATCAGATCGCTTTTCGGAGTGAGCAAAAACGCCAGGAAGAGGCTGAGGTCAACAAGCTAAAAGCCAAGGTTCGGGAACTGGAAAATGAGATTGCCCATCTCAAAGACGAACTGGGACAAGAACGGATGGCCACGAAGGTCATAAAGCGAATTGAAGTTCAGGATGTGTCAGCTCCCAAGCCCACAGCCACTCGAAGACGCAC
>JANWKX010000092.1 GCA_025451145.1 Vampirovibrionales bacterium | reverse complement strand
TTCTCCGTCTTGCACAATCAGATCCGTTGTACTTGAAAATCCCCGCCAGGACATCCTTTGAAACGTCGAAAATGAAAATTCCCCGCCGATTTAACCCAACATTAAATATTGTAAAAAGCCTTTATTCACTGTTTAGCAACAAATGCGCTTGACGGGTTTTTAAAAATAGAATCCTTCGGCTTGTCAATATCCTACTCACCTTGGTTAATCAGCAAAAGGAACAACCCATTGCAACTATCCCCGCTGCAAAACTTCCATAGGGCCTTTCAGCCTCTCTTTTCCGGCAAGTTTGTAGAATTACCAACGCCGGTCGTTAAATTGGCTGATGTTGATGATTCCAATGTGGAGACGTTAATCGATTCTGATGGCAGGACCGGCCGAATCAGCGATGTCTTTGTACAGAACGAATGGGATAAGACAACCTATTTTCAACCCGCGGATTATTTTCAACAGAATTATAGACCGAACGGCAACACAAATTGCTACCTCAGCAATGGGGGAGAGCGGGAAGTCATACTCCCTGAAGATATACCAAAACACCCTGATATCAAGATAGATCAGGATGGAAAATTTATAAATTCAAGAGGAATCCATCAAGATATCCATCGATATGCCTTGGTTAAGAATCCCTACCTAGGCGGATGGTATCGGATCCCGCTCTATTTTGCCTATGGCCGTTATAAGGCACTAGACACGGATGCATTCAGGATGCAAAGACTCTTAGAAGATCGATTACACATCAAAGGTCCCGTTAACCCCATCCGTCGGATTCGGGATATGGCCTATATCCATTTCATTAATCGCCCAACGGTGCTGGCCCTAAGCGGTTACTCCGATCCCCCTGAAGGCTACCCAGAATTTGCCCAATCCGCTCTAGAACAAATCGTCACCGCGCTTGGATCCGATAAAGTGGGTTTTGTCACCAGCCCTACTGCGGTTAAGGGCAGTATTGATGCCATTGGCTCAACCATTGCCTTTAATCAATTTATTCCCATCCTGTATTTGACCGCTGCTCAATACCTGGCACATATCAATCCAACCAATTTTCCCAAAGACTTCGATTTATCCGAGTACGATCACGCCCCTAAAGTCTACTTCGAAACGCCAAAAGCATACTCCAAGGCGGCTGCCTGCCATGCCGGGGCAAAGGCGGTTGTCTTAATTGGTGGCCGAAGCACCGCATTAAACGATGTTCTCAATGCCCTGCAAGCCGGCAAGAAGATTGTGTTGATTGATAATACCAAAGTCAATCCACCGGCCTGGAATAACGCGGAACAAAAAATCGATAATGCGACACGTTACCTGATTGAGGAAATCCATGCCCTTCAACAGCAACAACCCTCTCCTCATCCGCAACAACCCTCTCCTCATCCATTGGTACTGAATAAACACTTGCAACAAAATTTACGAGCCCATTTAAGCCAAATTCATATTGTCCAAGTGACTCCTGAAAGCCCATTTACGGAAGAAACCGCAAAGCAGGTCGCCGAATTCCTCCAAGTTCCGACATCCCGACACAAGCCGTGGTTGCTTCTTCAGCACTTTTTGCAATCCACCTATTTCAGAATAGCCTCCTAGTGTTCTCCGATGCACTGTCAGATTCAGATTTCGATGGAATCTCGAAAGCCACTGTTTCTCGGAATGAAGGTGATTGGCAGAAGCGTTTGAAGCGACAAAAATCAAGAATAGGATGGATTTTCAGGTTGAACTTTTCCTGAATTGATTACCCTATTTTAACGGATTGGTATAATAGGCATATGTCGATTGCAGTATTTTTGGATAGAGACGGAACGCTCAACGAAGAGGTTGGCTATATTAGCAATCTTGAAGAACTTAAGCTGATTCCCGGGGCCGCTGAAGCCATCAGCAAACTCAATGACGCCAAGATTTATGCCATTTTAACCACCAACCAATCAGGACCCGCACGCGGGTATTATGATGAAGCCCATGTCCAAGATCTGAATAACCGGTTGATTACGCTCTTAAAGGCAGAATCAGGCGCCTGGTTGGATGCGGT
This sequence comes from Vampirovibrionales bacterium, assembly GCA_025451145.1. GTDB lineage: Bacteria > Cyanobacteriota > Vampirovibrionia > Vampirovibrionales > JAGQHJ01 > JANWKX01. Next base: position 7,006 of record JANWKX010000092.1, on the reverse strand, counting down.
ATATTACTGCCCCCATCTGCCTGATGGTGTGAATACAGACTATGCCCAAGACTGCTCCTGCCGCAAGCCTGAACCCGGCATGATCCAGGAAGCCCTTAAGAACTTCCCGGATATTGTTCTCGAAAAGTCCTACGTCATTGGCGATAAGGCCACCGATATTGAATTTGCCGTCAATTCCGGCTGTAAAGGGATCCTTCTGAGAACCGGATACGGTGAGAAAGTGCTTCAGGGAGATTACCAAGAATTAAACGTTCGTCCTCATCTGATATGTCGGGACATTGTCGAGGCCGTCAACCGGATTCTTACAGAGGTAAACGCATGATGACTGTTCATGGTTTATTATCGTATTTGACGATTCAAGGGATGAGCCCCGTCTCCCAATGGGCTTATTAGTGCGTTATGGGTAAACGTAAATCTGCAAACCTCTGTGTTAACGTTTTGTCTACCCTTAGCCATGTTGAGCTTTTAGAGTATGACCTGTTAGAAGGGCGTTTTCTACATTTAGACTCTGAAGAATTCTTGATTGATCCCACTACGCGTGACTTTCTCGACACAGGCGAGCGGTTTAAGCAGGTGATTAAACGGCTTTACGAGCGAAATCGGATCCCATTGAAAACGCCAACCAACATTGTGGTTCCCAGCTTCTTTACCCGACAGTTCCAGGTACCTGAATCCATTTTGGCGGAAGAGCTCCCCATTGTCCTGACCTCAGAGGCCGAGCGCTTTTATGTCTTTAAAAAAATCGATCCCGTCATCGGGCATTACACCCTAAACAACGGAGAAGTCCTTTACACCGCCTACCCCAAGCACGCCATAGATACGGTCAAGAAAAACTTTATGGATTTAAAAATCCCGCTGGTATCGATTGATTGTAACTATACAGCGGCTTTAAGAGGCCTTTTGGCCATGGGGGTTATTCAAAATGAAGTGACCTCCCGGTTGAAATGGGGATTTTTAATTATCAGTGACTTCTACCTGTTCCTATCCGTCCTGGAAGGGCAACATTATGAAAAAATTTCGGAAATCCCCCTGCCTCTCCAAAATACGGATGAAGCAACGCTATTACTCGAAATCCGGAACGATTTTCAGCAGTTCTATGAATATGAAGTCCTGAATCGGCTGGTGATTATTAACAATTCGATGAAGATCTACAGCCCCCCTCTGGTTGATAGCATTGGCTTTCAAGGCCCAACGGATGTCTTTGATCAAAATGACGGGACGCTCGCCAGTCGTGGCGCAAAAGACGCGCCGTTCCCATGCACTTTGGATGCAATCGGTGGCGCCCTAATCAAGGCCTTTGAGGAAATTCCGCCATTAGAACTAAACGATGGCTCCCTCCTCGCCATGTTAGAGGATGAAAAGCATAAAACACTGGTAAGCTACGGCTTAATTGCCTTAGGCGTTATTCTGTTTATTGGCCAACTGGGAATCAGCAGCCTTTTGGATATGTTTGCCGGCCAGGAGCAGGCGAAATCCGATCAGATTCAGGCTTCCATTAATGCCGTGGTCTCAACCATGAGCATTATTCCTGATGTCAAACAAAAGCTTTTTATCAAAAAATGCGTCGTCGAAAATTACAAACTCAATAACCTGTTAATCAAGATTGATCAAAATCTCCCGCAAGATGCCTGGTTTACCAAGATCACATTAAATACCCAGCCTGACATGAAGGCCATTGTTACGAGTCTAAAAGGTGGAACACTCAACGCAGATTCCCTGAACGCCTACGTCGGGCTGATCAACAATGAAATCAAAGACCTTCCCCTGACGCCCAATGTCATCCCTAAGGAGGAAGAGAATCAGCGATATTTTGAGTTTACCTTGTCCAATGGAAGCGACAAAACCGATCAGACAGGTGCTGCCCCATAATGAACATTACCGCTAACACGATCAGGCAATACAGCCAATATGTTTTAAACCTGAAATCCCTGGTTGGTATTCTGCTGATTTTGTATGCGCTTTATAACGGTTCATCAGCGATTCCAGCCAGTTGGCAAAAATTTACCGCCAATCAACAAAAAAATGATCAATTGACTCAAAACAAAAATAATCTGGTCAGCCAGAGAGCCCAACTCAGTGGCATTTCCAAGGACTTGGATCATTTTTCCACCCAGACTGTGATGGTCAAACCTGGGGATTCGCCGGATTTGGTGGTGATTAGCGTGGCACAGAAGCTTGTGAATTTAAGTGATTCCTTACAAAACAAGTATGTAAAGCTCGATGCGGGTAAAGCAGTGTCCTTGGATATTGATAAAGCCGTTACACTCCCAATCAATGTGGGTGGATTAGGCGTCGATATTGGAGGGGGCTCTCAAGCCTCTGGTACCACTGCGATTCCGGGTGCTCCTTCAGGAGGAGCTTCACCGACGCCTGCGCCGCCTCCTGGTGGGGGGGGCTCGGATGCCGCAGCACCTACCGGCCCTCAGATACAGGGCTTTGAGTATCAGCTGGTGGTGAAAGGTTCCTTTTTAAATTTGCTCAATTTTATTCATGAAATTTGTAAATCCCAAAATCTCGTTCTGATCAAAAGTGTTGCCCTGGAGCCTGCAGATGCAGATGATCCCAACAACAACGCCTTTAATAGCAAACCAGAGGATATTGATGCCCTGAAATTAACCCTTAATTTCATCATTCCCTGGCATTGATATTACCCCATGCTACGTGTTGTTATTTTGGGTTATGGGCCATTAGGGCTAGCGCTTGCCCGAGGGACCTTAAAATCTGATTGCGCCACATTGGCAGGTGTTTTCCCGTGGTCATACGTTCCTACCGAAAGCCATTTTTTACAAGAGGTCACTGAAGCACAATTCCGCCGATTTCTTGAGCAGCAGCACATTCCAATGATCAAAGCCAAAGGGGCCAATCATTATCAATTTATCCGTGCTTTAAAGACCCTCAAACCCGATGTGGTTCTGGTCGGCTCTTGGGGAGAAATCCTAAAGCCACATGTGCTTGAAACCCCCAACATCCGGTTTATCAATTGTCACCCTGCGCTATTACCTCATCATCGAGGTCCAAATCCCTATTCGGCGGTCTTGCTGGCAAACGAGTCGTATTCCGGAGTGACTTTCCACGAGATTGAACAAGGCATTGATACCGGAGCGATTTATCTACAAGCATCTCTCCCTATTAATCCCCTAGAGACGGGCCTGTCTTTGAGGGAACGTTGTGCCTCCCTGGCTGAATCTTGCGTGCCAAAGCTCTTGATGGGGCTTAACGACCAATCGATGGAGCCCTACCCGCAGCCCGAAGGTGGATCCTATGATAAACTGCCTGAAGCTATCGGGTTCATTGACTGGCATGCCGAGCCGGAAAGCATTGCCCATAAAATCCGGGCGCTTTACCCATGGTTTTTGAATTATTCTTTCATCGGGCCGCATCAAATCTCGTTTCAGTTTGGAAAAGCGGTTTCGGTAAAAGACTTTCATAAACCCCTTAAGCCAAGCCTCCCAGGAACCATTCTCCATCGGCATCATCACCGGCTTTGGGTTTCAACCCAAGATCCCGAGACCTTGATCATGCTGGAACACCCTTTTATTGAAGGACATTCTTGGGTTTACAACTGGCTTCTTAAGCCCTTTATCCTCAAGCCTGGCATCCCGTTTACGCAAGATCGCCTGCCATCTCATGCTTTCAATATCCAGACCAACCCTTAACGGGTTGTTCCATAGAGCGAAATCTTAAAAAGTTACACTGGTTTGGGGATGCTCGGTCTCCCCAACAAACTCATAATCAATATCATGCGGCATCGATTTTTAGAGGGAGTCTTGACCATGAAGGCAAACCGGGGCATTTTAGGACTAATTTCCTTGTTCATTCTTCAATCCAGTTTGTGTTTACCAGCGTGGTCACTGGATTTATCGACCCATGACAATCAAAATGCCATGACGCCCGTTTCTCAACTGAATACCTCAGGTTCAACAGGGACCTATGCCCATGAACCCATGGTTTTAGATGGCAATATTGGCGTGGATGACTTGAAAAAGCTGTCCCACAAGAAAACGATAAAAGTCTCCCAGAAGCCCCTCCCCGCCCCAGAGAAGCCTCACGTTCCTGTTATTGCCCCGATGAAACCCCTTCAAGAAGTGCCCAGTCAACCTGCACCCAGGCCTATTCAGGATATTCAAGCCGCCCCTGCCATTGCTGTCTTTCCCGTCGTGGTTCATTCAACCCACGATAAAGCGTTTTCTGATGTCCCGGTTCTCTTATCGTCCGCAATTGCCAATAAGCTGAAAGAACGTTTAGGCCAAGGATATATTGTTCTAAACCCGATTTACACCTATGACACCCTGGAAGCCAAAGGTCTTGCTGGGATATTCCAAGGACTGATTAAAGATTATCTCAATGCCGGTGAGCCCAATGAAAAAGATCTGCAGTACCTGGCGGATCAATTATCGGATAAACACCGGCAAGTCAAATGGATAGCGTTTGTGCAAGCGGATTTTGATATTAATAACATCGCAAAACCGTTTGGCCTGGCATCATTATCCCTGTACCACATGGCAGAAATCATTCCCAAAGACCCCAGTTACTTTTTGAATGGCAACCTCAAGATCTTTAGCACCGATGATGGCATCCCCTTGGTTTACGACAAATCCGGAACGGCATTGATTAAAATGCGGAGTTTCGGCTCCTATACCCGCACAGTCTATGAAAATAGTGATAGTACTTATCATTTCAAGTCGGTTGCGGCCAAAATGGCCAGTGATTTTGTCAAAAAAGTCACGTTGAATGATAATTTCCCCGAAGCCTCTGTCAGAGGGGATATTGTCACCAGTGATACACCGACCAATATGACGCCTGACGACCAGGCCGCTTTGCAGCACGTCCTAGAACACAATCCTGGCGGACAGTAATTCAAAAAATCAAAATATAAACCTGTTAGAGCTGCTTGCTCATGCTGACATGAGGGATATCATCCTCATAAAAAACGGTTGAATCCTTGAGCACATAACCGCTTTTTTCATAAAATACCTGGCAATGGGTTTGTGAATGAAGCACAATGCGATGAAACCCCATGGCTTTGGCGTCGCGTTCAATGGCATCGACAATCAAGCGCCCAATACCCATACCCCGATACTCTTTTAAAATAGCGACACGCTCAAGTTTCCCAACGCCATTGGATTTATCCGTCAAACGAGCTGTGGCAATCGGCTTACCCAAATCATCCAGAACCAGCCAATGGGGATCAATGGCATCATATTCATCAGATTCCACATCCGGGGACACGCCTTGCTCTTTGATAAAAACCTCAAAGCGAATGGTTAAGGCATCTTCTTTCTCCTCTGGAGAAAGCGCCCGAATGACTTGAAACTGATTGATAACCGACATGGTGGAGACCGTCCCTTAACCCATTTCCTCACCATCGTACCAGCAATTGGTGGTTTTAGGGAGATTCATCTCAATTCATGCCACTTGAGCATCACCCGATTTTGCGCAACAAAGGGCAATATGGACTCTATTGGCCCATGAAATTCCTCATAAACCCTCGTTTGTTCTATACCGCAAACGGATATGTTTCGGGAATTTCGCCAACCTCCCACAAAGAAGTCTTATCCAAGGGCTCTAAGGCACGAGTAATATCGAAATACAGCATCGCATCAAATTGATCCGATAGTCGGGCGCCAAAATAATGGCTCATCCGCTCGGTTTCAGGCCGATAGATGACACCGATGGCCCGCTCTAGCCGAGGCTCCTTCAACGCATCATAGGTCTCATCCTGGTGCAGGTTTAAATAGAAACGTGGGATACGGGCTTCATGAAAAAGGCCTTCATAACTTCCCGGCAAGCCGGGACGGACATGCCGCCGTTGCATAGGGGCATCCCAATCAGTCGCCGCCGTGACCGTTCCGGTATAGGTACTAAAGCCTGTTGAAAAAGCCTCATGTCGAAAATGCTCCCGAACCAGTTGGCCGATATTCAACTCGCCACGCCGACCCATATCGGTTGCCCTGGCATCACCCACATGCGAATTATGGGCCCAAACCACCACTTTGGGATCTCGGCCATGCTGCTCCCGAAGAAAATTCATCAAACGAATCAGTGTCCCCACCATATGCCGATCTCGAAGGTTCCAGGAGAGAACATTCCCTTGAAACATCGATCGATAATATTCTTCAGCATCAATGGCCACAATGGCGTTTTGTTCGGCATAAAAATAATCATCCCGAACCAGGCGCCCATCAGGTCTCTCCAAATATGAGATAGAATTGCGCTGTAAATCCAGTAAAACCCCAATGACCTCATCTTCACAGGAAGGCATCAATCCAAAATGAGTTGAATAACCGTAAGCCTGGGAGTCTTCATCAAAGTGGTCAAAACAAGCATAGCGCTTGCGTGCCTGCTGGGCTGCCTCCGGATCAATCCGTTCCAAATACTGGATAACCGCTTCCATGGAAGTATACAGGCTGTATAAATCCAGCCCGTAAAAGCCCACCTGTCGGTCCTCAGAGATCACATTGCCGTTATGTTGCCTGAGCCAGCCCATAAACTCCAGAATTTCCGTGTTTCGCCACATCCATGCCGGAAAGCGCTTAAACCCGCCCAAAGCCTGGGTTGCTGTTTCAATATCAGCCTCGTGGCGAATAAAGCGATTAATCTGGTAAGCATCCGGCCAATCCCCTTCAACCGCAATGGCCGTAAATCCTTTTTCCATAATCAGATGACGGGTAATCTCCGCTCTGACTTGATAAAACTCATGGGTCCCATGGCTGGATTCGCCCAGTAAAACCACCCGAGACTCACCGATTTGATCCAATAAAGGCTGATAATCCGGTGCTTCCGGAATCATTCCAATCGCATGATGACGAAGGGTCTCTAATGTCGTTCGCCTTTTTGAAGTGGGCATTTTTGATATTCCTCCCAAAACCTGTCATCGTTACCAACTCTCTTCGTTTTCAGGATATCCTTCTTCATCACGCTCCCGTTTATGGGTGCTGTATAGATCCTCAGGTTCTAAAGCCCGCTGATATGCCGTTGCCCCTGCGGAGGGTCTTCCGCCAAGGGT
>JANWKX010000091.1 GCA_025451145.1 Vampirovibrionales bacterium | reverse complement strand
TGTGTTTACCAGGGCGGCTATGGATCGGGAAAGACCTTCATCGGATCTTTCCTGGGGATTGAGCTGGCCCGAAAATACCCCCAGTCTCGTGGGCTGGTGGTGGCCAAAACTTTTCCTCTGCTAAGAGATACCACCCTTCAGGCGTATTTCGATCATTTTGAACGCTACGGCTTCCAGGAAAAACGGGATTTTATCTGGAAAGCCACAGAATCCCGGCTGATTTTCCCCCAATGGCAGGGCAGCGAGATTCTGTTTAGGCACCTGGAAAAGCCCTTCAAGTTGAAATCCCTCAACCTGGCCTGGGTCCACGTGGAAGAAATGAGCGAAATTGATGAAGCTTCTTTCTTGATGCTCTTGTCACGCCTGCGGCAAATGGGGGTTCCACGATATCGCCTCTTCGGGACAACCAACCCCCAAGCTCACAAGGGCTGGATTCACAAATATTTTACCGATCCGCAAAGTACCAGCCCCCTTGCCGAATCTGCCCCAGAATCCTCGGTTATTCAGTACAGACGGGTGATTGCCCCATCCACCGAGAACATTCATTTAAGCGAAGCGTATTTGATGAACATGAAAAACCAGTATGATCCGGATTATTACCGGATGAATGTCCTGGGTGAGGATGGGGATTACACCGCTGGACTGGTGTGTAAGACCTGGAGCGCCGCTAACATTCAAGAAACACCTTATCGGGAGGATCTCAGGCTATATCTGTCCTGCGATTTCAACGTCGATCCCATGTCCTGGGTCTTAGCCCATCGATTTAACGGGGAATATCATTTTTTTGATGAACTCTGCCTGGAAAACACCACGACGGCAGAAGCGGCCCATCTGTTTGCCACTCGGTATGGTCATCATCAGGCCGGTATCACCATTACTGGAGATGCCTCCGGGCAGAATCGCTCGACCACCAGCAAATCCATTGGTGAAACCAACTACACCATCCTCAGAAACACCTTAAGTCAATTGGGAATGAAAGATGTTCGCCTTGATCTTCGATCACACAATCCCCTCGTACTGGACCGGGTTGCGGCCTGGAATGCCATGGCCTGTAATGCCGATGGGGTGGTTCGGATCAAAGTTCATCCCCGGTGCCGATGGCTTATCGAGAACTGTGAGGGCCTGCGCTTTATCGAAGGCACCAGTATCATCTGGGAGCCCAGCCGCAAGCAAATCGACCAGGATCACGCCCTGAAGTTTACCAAGCACGTGTGGGACGCCGCGTCCTATCTCATCGAACGTTACGACCCGATTCAACTGATGGTGGATAAACATGACACCCGAAAATCAAGAATTATCAGCCAGCCTTTCACCCCAAAGCATCGTTATTAGATCGATTCATCCTGACGACGGCCCTGCCGTCTGGGCACTATTGGATGACTATCGTCCGATGTTTCAGGATGACTATGAGACGTTATCGCCAGGATGGGTCCTGAGCCTGGTGAATTCCGGAGAACCGCTGGTTCTGGAAGCAGAAGGCTATCCCATTGGCATGGCCTGGTACTCCGATATTCGAATGCAACTTCACGCCATGATCCACGTGCTGTTTCGGCCGCAATACCTGCGGGCAATCTTAAAGCAAGGTCTTTTGGAGTCCGTCTTGGATTATGGCTTTCAGACGCTCGATCTCCGCAAAATCAAGGCCATGGCCATGTCAACCCAAACGACAGCCATTAAGCTGTTAAGGCGCTATCAGTTTAAGCAATGCGGCTTGTTTCGCAAAGAAACTCGCCAACATGGCAAACTCATCGATGTTTTGGCTTTTGAGCTATCCAGAGGCTACTGGAAGCGGCACGCCCGTCAAGCGAGCCCCAAAAGCCCATCTGGGGATATCTGAATTCTTAGGAGGGTGATCCTTCAGAAGGGTCTACATCATCCCCATCTTTGCCATCTGCGCCGCCTAGGCCGCCAAAGGGATTTTCCCCTTCGCTAGGGCCACGTGAGAAAAGGTCAGCGAGATTGCCTAATCCACCCAAACCTGGGATACCTTTATCCCGCAATTTGGCGAGAAGTTCATTGGCTTGCGCATTCATTGTATCTGAAATTTCTCGTGCCCTGGCAATGGCCTGCGTCACCAATGTTTCGGCAGACATCGGCGGTCTATTCGGTTGAAAGCCCATGGGATGTTCTGTCTGGCTACCGAGAGGACGCTCAATAATATCAAGCGGTCTAATCTCTACGCCGTCTTTCGTTTGCACAGGTTCCCCAATCACGATGCCATATCGTGGATTGGCATCATCTGCATTTTTATAAGGGGCATATTCAAGCACCATTCCATCTGGAATTTCGCTCGCATGGGCCTTAAAACTTTTTTCAATGTCATCTGCGTGTAACTGGCGTTTTCGTTGATCCCGTAATAATCTTAACTGATCATCAATATGCCAATCGCCTGCAGCAAAACGTACTGCTGATATCATATGTCACTCCCCTTGATCTACTTGTTTCCCTCACAATAACAATGAAAAACCTATTGCTAAGGTTTTCATAAATCAAAAAGATATCATAAATGATGTGGTCTGGGAAGTGATTTAAAGTTTTATAAATTTTTATGACAGTTGTCGTGGTCTATTCCCGGCCTGAGCAAGGCTGATTTTATCGACTTGGTTTCCCCATTAATCAATAAGGAGTCCAATCATGGGATCTTTTGGTAGCCAATCCGCACCCAGTCCTCAGCAACAACCGAATTTCAACCTGGGGAATTTTTACTCACCGTATGGCAATCTTCAAACCAATGGCAATAACACGGTTTATCAGCCGTTTCTAACACCTGCCGAAACGTCGGCCTTTAATACCCGAAATCAGATGATTAATAACACCCTTGGCCAGATACCATCCGGGTTTAATGTGAATGATGCCTTCAATAATCCGTTTTATAGTTCCACCTACGATTTAATGGCCCAGCCGATTCAACAGCAACAGGCGACGGATCAGCAAAACCTGACCAACTCCATGAATGCCCAGAACCAACTGGGAAGTTCCTATGCCGCCATGTCCCAGGATTTGCTCAATCGGCGCTATGATACCTTATACCAGAACGCACAAAATCAGGCCCGGATGAACAGCATGGACGCTTATAATCAAAACTTCCAAAATAATTTGGATCTGCTGAATAACCTGCAAGGCGGTCAAACGGCGTTGATGAATATGCTCTATGCGCCGGCTCAGGTTGGCGAGGGTTTGCAACGCAATACCGTGGGCATGACCAGCGCCATGGGGAGTTACTATCCGAATATGGCCCGTATCGGACTGGGGCAGCAGTTGGCCAATACCAGCATGCTTGGGAGTCTGTTGCCCTTAGGCGCCCAGATGTTCGGTTCGCTATTTTAATTAGATAAAGCTTCTCCCTGTAAGCAGGGTGCAACGCTTCTCAACAAGGGGGCAAGCCGAACCAGATTGGATGTATCCAGATCGGTCCTGAGGTTACTAATCAGGTTTTTAATCTGCTTATCGGGATCTCCGGATTCGACGTAAGTTAAGCCATAGGGACCGATAACCCCGGATTGAAAACCCTTCAGGCTATATTGGCGCAATTTGACTGGATCTGGGTGATCCATGATTAGCTGTCGTAATGCGCTGGCTTGGGCCTGCAGATCCGTGATATAGCTATCAGGCTCCCGTTTTAATCGCAAAGCGCTCAATGTCCCATACCGCCGATTTAAAGTTCCTCGAGCACGCTCTCGGTCCGGCTCGGTAATTGTAACAGATGAGGCTCCTGTAGCGGATTTTTCCAGATGATTTTGAATATTCGTTAACGAGCGTTCTATCAGTGTAATGGATGACTCTAATGCTACCGGATAAATGGGCTTGTCCCCTCCCAGTAATCGTAGTGGGCTTTGGGCATCGAGCAGAGCGCCTACATCCAACACCCCTTGAGCATAGGCATTAATCATCAGCTCACTTAATTGCAGTGCATAGGCTTTCAAATTGGCTTGATATGGCTGCACAATGTCATTTAATGGTTCATACTCTCCTAGCGTTTTTTCTAAAAATCGTTGGGCTGAAGTCAAATCGGTTTCTGCCAAAGGTCTAATGGCGCCCAGACGCTTAATAGGTCCATCCGGTTTATTCAGCTTAGGGATCATGGTCTGAAAGGCAAGCGTAATCAGATCATCCGCGCATTGTTTCAAATCACCCTGATGGGATGAAACACACTCCTGGATTTCTGCAAGGCTTTTATTGATCCTTTCATAAAAATGACGGGCTTGCTCTGGACGCTCCTTGGATTTAACAAACAACGGCTCAAGGCTTTTTGGGTTGGGTAAATTTTTTCTGAAATAGGCCAAAGCTTCATTCAGATCTTCCTCGGTCAATGGTCTTCTGTTTTTAAGTTTATCAATGGGATTACCTGATTTACACAGGCGGGCTTGTTCAGCCAGTTGAAGCAGCGCTTGGGCATATTGAGCATTTCTTTCATCGAACTCTGTCCTGATGCTTGCAATTTTAGCCAAGCTATCAGGAATTTTCCCCATAAGTATTTCTCGAAGCGCCCAGTATTCCCCTGTTTTATCACCATTAGATAAACGCATTGGACCTACTCTTCCAGTGGGTGCAGCTTGAGGCGATGGCCTGGGAGTCCCAAGGGAAGATCTTGCTGGAGCGTCTCCATTGGCTGAGGCATCGGTTCCAGCTTGAGGGACATCCTGTCCAGTCTTGTTGATTCCCAAGGCGGCCATGAGATTTTGAAAGAACGTTCTCAAGTAGCTCAGGGCTGTTTGGATGAATTCCGGCATAGAGGGATTGGCGGATCCTGCGACGGAGATCGTTCCAGCGTCTGAACCAAATCGAACTGACGTCAAACCAGGCTGAGGTTGGGCAACACTGGCAGAGAGGCTCTTGCTAGCCGTATTGCCAAAGCCGCTGGTTTGCTGAAGATTCACAGTTGTCTTCACAGAAACAGACTCCATGGTGTGCGGATCAGTATCCTCACTTATCTCTAAAAGATATTTCGTAATACTGCATAGATGAAACCCAAACACAGCAGATTTGTGACGGGGTTGCAATATTCCGTTACATGGCGTCTTTTCGCTGATTCAGTTCTGTGACCTGGAGTGCCGAATGAACGGCCCCATGGTGCATC
>JANWKX010000090.1 GCA_025451145.1 Vampirovibrionales bacterium | reverse complement strand
AGCCTACGCTTGGAGAAACGTTACGTTGGATTCAACAAAGTGAAAATTGCAATTATGCCTCGGAACCCTTATGCAGAATAGTTTAAGGGTCCTTAGATGAATGTGCTGTGTGATAAAACTTGGCTATACTTTTTGAAGAGATGGTGCGCTGTGAGAGATTCGAACTCCCGACCTCATGGTTCGTAGCCATGCACTCTATCCAACTGAGCTAACAGCGCATAAAAGTCAGTGAACCCTATTCTACAGAAAAGACAAATAAGATTCAAACCCCTATCCTGGGCATGGATTCGCCGGGATTCGGTAGGCCACTATCCCAACCAGCTTTGAAGCATCATCAGCCCATTTTCAGCCGATTGGTTGAAGTCTTCCACGGACTCCGGCTTGGCATGGCGTATTTGCTCATCAAAATGCAATTCCGAGAGGGTTCCGACTTCTGAAACGGGAATATCGGAAATGGCGAGATGAGAGGCTAAAATCCGCACCTTGGGATCATAGGATAGGGCCATCAAGGGAATATTCATCTGAGCCGCCACAAGCGCCACATGGAACCGCATGGCAATCACCGCTTCGGATTGGGCAATGCCTTGCAGCACATTGGCCCCAGAGAACCAATGATAAGGGATTTGCCGGGATTTTAAAAACTGTTCCAGCCGGGCCAAGGGGAGGATGTCAAAACCGGCTTGGCAATCGATTAAGTTCACGCCGATGTTCTGAATATTTGAAATCCGGACCAGAAATTCGCCGATCTGATCAATGCCATCGTTACCCAGTTCAGCCCATGGCCTGATGGATATGCCAATCCCTTGCTTGGGTAAGCTTTTTAAGCTGGATTGGGGCTGCCAGGCCCAAACCGGATCGGCGATTAAGTTGGATTTTTGTTGAATCAGCTCTTGAACCAGTGCATGGCTCTTGATATCCCGGACGGCAATCAAATCCGAGTTTGACAGGGCCCGCTTGGTCAGGAATTCCCCCAACATGGTGTTCAGCGGCCCGATGCCTTGTCCGAAAAAGGCGATAGGGAGCCCACGCCAACGGGCCATCTCAATGAGGCCGCCATAGTAAATGGGGCTGGCTGGCCCTGTGGCATCTTGAAACAAGCCGCCGCCGCCACTGATAAAGGCATCGATTTCACCCATTCTCGACCAGATATGATGAAGCTCCATCCGGGGCATGCTTTCCACCTGAAAGGTCTTCTCGGTCTCCTTGGGGTGCTCGGAAAGGATGATGGGCTGAATGTCCCATTGCTTTAAGGCCGAAACCAAAACCGACAAGATCAGCTCATCTCCGAAATTCTCGAAGCCGTAATAACCGGAGAGCATCACCTGCTTAGGCATGATGGGTTAATTCCTGACAAACGGCTAAATAGGTATCGGTGGCTTCCTGCCAGGAGGGGATATCCGGAAAGCTGCAAACCATCGACGTATTGACAGGACGAGGCGCCGGGAAGTTGAAGGCTTCGGTTAACACCGGTGTGAGGAGAGATTCCGGGGCGTTTAGCTTCTCCCGGAGATACTGGGCTTGTTCGTAACGGGTGGTTGAACCGGTGTTACATCCGTGAAGAATCCCCGTTGGGCGATCATTCAGGCAGGTCAATATCATTTTACACAGATGCCCCGTCCAAGTTGGCGTTCCATGCTGATCCATGGCGATGCGAACCTGCTTATTCTCCTTAAGGGCATTCATCACAAAGGAGACAAAATTTTTGCTGTGAGAACCAAACAGCCAACTGGTTCTTAAGACAAGTCCTTGGTTGGGTAACGTCGACAAGACGGCTTTTTCACCCAGCCATTTGGAGTGCCCATATCGGTTGATGGGGCTTGGCGTGTCTTGTGGGGTATAAGATGTTGATTTTTGACCGTCAAACACATAATCGGTGCTGATATGGATTAAATAAGCGCCATGCTGAGAAGCCCATTCGGCCATGGCTTGGGGCGCATGGGCGTTGACATGAATAGCCATATCATAATCGGTTTCAGCGGCATCGACGGCAGTAACGGCGGCTGTGTTAATGAGGATGTCAGGACGAATCTCATCCAGCGTCTGGTGAATCGTTTCGACGGGCGCACTTAAATCCAGTTGAGAACGCGTGGTTCCAATGACCTCAAACTCATCAAAAAGTCTGAGCCGAGCCAGTAAATCCTGGCCTAATGCGCCTTGAGCCCCGGTGACTAAGATCCTTTGCTGAGCCATGCGGCCCCCGGCGCGATATTTTCACGATGCTGGCGTTCTTGAACATGGCTGATCCATGCCGTGTTGGTTTGGTACCATTGAACCGTTTCCTGTAGGGCTTGCTCAAAGTCATGTTTAGGAGACCATCCTAAGGCTTCCCTGATTTTTTGGGTCGACAGCGCATAACGTCGGTCATGTCCAGGACGATCCGGAACATAGGTCACAAAATCCTGCGGCTTGCCCAGAAGTGACAGTAACAGTTGGGTGATTTCCAGGTTATTTCGCTGATTGTTTGCACCGATATTGTAGACTTCACCCGGCTGGCTTTTCATCAGGACATCCACCACGGCGGCGGCGTGATCTGCCACATAAATCCAATCCCGAACATTCAAGCCATCCCCGTAGACAGGTACAGGCTCGTTTTGAAGCAGTTTTAGGATGAAAAAGGGAATCAGTTTTTCGGGATACTGATACGGACCATAATTATTCCCGCACCGTGTGATGCAAACCGGAAGGTTATAGGTTTTAAAGTAACTCATGGTCAATAAATCCGCTGCGGCTTTACTGGCAGCATAAGGACTATTGGGTTTTAACGGTGTGGATTCGGTAAATTGATCCGAGTTGCCCAATTGAAGACTTCCGTAGACCTCATCAGTAGAGACCATGACAAACTTTCGGACTTGGTGTCGTCGGCTGGCTTCCAGCAAAGTCTGCGTTCCCAGGACGTTGGTTTCCGTAAACACTAGGGGACCGGTGATGCTTCGATCCACATGGGTTTCCGCGGCTGTATGGATGCAGGCATCCGCTTTTGCCATCAACGCATCCACCAGACCGGCATCTCGAATGTCGCCATGAACAAATTGATATCGGGGCGATTGATCCACATCCACCAGGTTTTCCAGATTGCCGGCATAGGTTAGCAGATCCAGGTTAATGACCTCGCAATCCTGGACCGAATTGATCAAGTGGCGAATGACCCAACTCCCACTAAAACCAGCGCCACCAGTGACTAAAACGCGCATGGGTTAACCGTCTTTTCTCTCCCAGTCATAAGGGACATCATTGATATGCGGATCGACCCGGAATTCGTCAGGGGTTTCATAATTATAGGCCTGATCCGGCAAGTTTAAGACCAACGAATGGGGTGGGTGAATGCCCTTAAACCCATGAAGAACCCGCTTGGGGATTTGTACCAGCATGGGGTTTTTCTCGCCAATGAAAAATTCGTTGACGACACCGTATGTGGGGGATTCTTCCCGGCAATCGTAAAGCACCAGCTTGATATGACCAACCAAACAGACGAAGTTATCAATCTGATCTTCATGATAGTGCCATGCTTTGACAACACCATCATTCACCGCCGTGACATAGGCTTGCCCGAATCCTTTAAAGATGTCATCATCCACGCGCAAGGTTTCCATCAGATACCCTCGCTCATCCACAATGGGCTTTAACGGCTTGACTTCAACACCATCAATGCGCTGTTTTTTCTGGTTCGGTTTAAAGGCCACTTTTTGCATCAACGTTTATCCTTGGTTAGGTATTATTATGTGAAAACATTGTACCGGAAACGACCAAGAGCCTCCACTGTGGCACGCACTTTTGGCGCCAGCTATATCATTTTCGGATAGAAACTCTTCGGATTACCCGTCGGATCAGGATATCGTTCCTGCTGAACCGGGCGTTTTATTTTCTTTTTCCCTTTTTCCTGGGCTTCTGCCAGGGAAGGGAGTTTTTGATTCAACAGGGCCAGGCCATATACCAGATAGGCCTTGTCAAAGGTGCTTAATGACAAGGCATCGTAGCCCTCTTGAATGCGTTTTTTGGCTTCTGTGTCCTTCTTTTCCAAGTCTTTTAAGGCATCTGAGTCAATCTTGGGGGTAACACCAGGAACAAGCCCTTGTTGAGAAAGGTGGTTGGTCATTTGAGTCGCCAAATCGCCTGTTTTGATGGCGAACCACTGGAGCGGATCCATCCAGGCGGCGGCCATTTGCAGGGATGAATCCCGATACATTTCCACTCGCTCATAGCCGTAAAGACGCGTTACCCACTGGGTCAATTCTTGGTAAGCAAGGCGGTTATTCTCTTGCGTTTTGGCCAATAAAGGCAAAATTTCGCTGGGCCGGGCTGACATCAAATCGATTTTGGGGGCATCGATGGACATCCCTTTGGGAATAGCGCCTAAGAGAATGGCTGTTTCAGGCGAAATGGTTTTGAGTTGTTCTTTACACGCTTCAAAGGCTTTTGTATATTCCGGATCAGGGCTAACCGTAGACAAGGCCTGACTCGCCAGCAGCAGCGATTGAGGATCATTGTCACGGTGTGCTTGAAGATAATCCCACCCCTTTTGGGCTGCACGCATAAATCGAACGGCCAGACTTAAATCTTCGGTTTTGAAGGCTTTGACCCCATTGGCCAGCGCCATGACCGCATAAGCAGTGGCGCCCGAAGATTCCTCAGTAAAATTGTAGGTGTTTCCAATCGTGTGTTCGCTTTGTAAAATGCCTTGGGGAAAGCCGCCATCGGATCGCTGTGCGGTTAATAAATACTGTAAGCCCCAGTTGGCTTCGTCCAAAATATCGGGATAGGGACTTTGAAAATACTCATCCCCCTTTAACTCCAGGTATTTATAGGATTGTGGGCTCAGAGAATAGGTTTGTAATAAGTATTGCGTTAGCTTGGCAATATCAACGGTATCTTTAACCAGGCCATTGTAGACTTGGCCTCTGGTATACCATCCGCCTTGAACCAGTTGAGACTTTTGAGCGCCAGCGCCACTCTGGCTCTGACTGGCGGGGTAAACGTTTAAAGAGGAGCATTCTTGAATGATGTAAAATTTATTGGGATCATCAGGACAATGGGCTTTCCCGATATCCTGTAAGACAGGCTTCAAAGCATCCCAAAAGATGGTATCCGAGACCCGAATGGGGGATTCACTACGATGGCCGCTGCCTCTGACAGCAAGGTCGTACAAGCCTTCTCCGGGGACTTCCTTAAATTCGACGTAGTGGGAAGCCACATCGGTCGTGGGAGCTGCTTGAATCTTGGAGGGATCTTTCAGCAACATCTGGTTATTTTTATCATCGTATAGGTAAAACAAGCCAACAACCGGTTTTCTCTCCTGGGCTTCAAGATATTTCTCCGATTGCTTTCTGATGCGAGTCGCGTTTTTGTATTCAGTTTGTTTGAGCTTCTCGTCTTTGGAAAGCGGCGGGTCTTTTTTCTTTTCGGCGGTCTTGTCTTTGGCGTGGGAAGCTTTCTTTTCAGACACTTTTTTGGCTTTTTCTTCCGACTTACGTTCTTTTTCGTTGTGTTTATATTTATCCGGTGTTGTGATGTCCAGGTAAATTCGCTTGGGTTCTGAGGTTGTGTATCCAAGACGAGGGATCAGCATGGAATTGGCTGCCAATGCCGGGGTAAAACCGGATAGCGAAATCATTACTGAGAGACTGATCAAGAGAGGTTTATGCCAATTTGCCATTGAATGGAATCCTTTTCACCTTGTCATCATATTGAGCGTCTAATATTTTCCCAAAGATGGGGCGTTTCGCCAAGGGGTTTACTTGCATAGACAACCCTTTGGTATGGCACTATTTTACCTCACATTCCTGTTCTTGGCCCTCAAGCTTGATCAACTGGAAGCAGGTCCAGATGAATATAGGCCAAAGCTGAAGCAATAGGCGGTTTAACGAAGACCCCAGGTGCCACTGTAGATCATTCGGGGTGGTCAGATAAATCAGAAAATAGCCGCCGAGCATCAACGTCATAACGACAATGGCAATTAGAGCTGTGATTGAAGTTGAGTACGACCCAAAAGGGCATTGTAACCATAGAAACAAGCCCAAAACATACGGATTGATCAGACCTCGGGTAAAATCCAGGCTTCTCAACAGGTAATATTTGAGGATAAGGATGTAACGTCCAGGACTGAGTAGCCTGGTTAAAGTCGCGCCATGGCTTTGCCCGGCAACCAAATCGTTGGCCGGGGCAAAATGCCCTTTGAAATAGAAAACCACTAGAATCGCAGGAAGGAGTCCTTTTAATACGGGTAATAGGGTTGATAATAATGCTTTAAACCCTTTTAAGAGAATCATGCTAGCGATAAAGGCCAACAAAAAGACCATCAAAAAGAGTAATCCTTCGTTTTTGGTCCAGGCAGCAAATCCTGCCGCCATACCGGCCAGACTCAATGCGCCAGGATGTTTACCGTCATGCTGGAAATGATGTCCCAACAAAACCAATGTCGCCAGCATATAGTAGGCCAGGGGCACATCGGCATATTGATTTGCCCCCAACTGGATCAAAAACGGAGTCCCCAGAAGCATCACCCCGGCAAGTAATCCAAGCGTTTTTCCATGGGTTTTGGCAATAGAGGCTGTCAAAAGGCCAATGGTTGAAAACGTAAACCCGAAGGCCACAATAATGGGAACGACTGGCGTGACCGAATGATGGCATCTCCAAAGCAGCGCAATCAATCCCGGTAACAGGAGCGGGTAATCGGGATGAGACCAGGCGAGTTGACTGGAGAACAGTTCT
>JANWKX010000089.1 GCA_025451145.1 Vampirovibrionales bacterium | reverse complement strand
TGCCGTAATCATCCTGGCAACCCGGGAAATATCGCCTTGCGGTCGAAAAAAGAGAAAAATAAACTGGTTTTGTCGTTCAACGGCATGAGGGGAAATGACCAGAAATTTCTCCAATTGCCCATTATTCCCTTTTTCAACAAAGGTTAACTGCGGTGGATTGGTTTGCCCGCCTCCTTCAAAGTGAGTGACTTGATTTAAATGCCGAAGGGATGCCGTTGACCATGGAATCAGGACCTCTTGGGTCAAGAAAAACAAGAGGGCAAGACCACATCCAACGATAGCCACCGGAAAAATCAACCGTATAAACGAAATCCCGCTGGCCAGGATTGCCGTCAATTCACTGCTCAAACTCATCTGACGAAACAGGAAAACACTGCCCAACAGCGCAGAAATGGGAATACAGTAAGTGAGAACAGGGGGTATTTGATAAATTAAATAGGCCACACCTTGAAAAAAGGTAAGTTGATGGTCTGAAATCCCCGCCACAGCCTTAAACATAATTTCCGGAGCCAACCAAGAGATGGTAAAAATCAAGATGGCAAACAAGGCAATAATGGCTAGACGCCGGATTAAATAGCGATCTAAGAGGGTCACAGGTGAAAATCGTTTCCTAAATAATACTCTCGAACCATCGGATCTTCAGCCACCTCAGTGGCAGAGCCGTTAAAGATAATCTTGCCGTCATGAATGATATAGGCCCGGTCCACAATGCTCAAGGTGGCTTTGGGGTTATGATCCGTTAGCAAAATCCCAAGACCTCTTTTCTTAAGATGCCCCACCAATTTCTGGATATCTTGAATGGCAATGGGATCGATTCCAGTAAACGGCTCATCCAAAAGTAAATACTGAGGATTGGCAGCGATGGCTCTTGCAATTTCAACCCGTCGACGCTCTCCGCCAGACAATTGAATGGCTGGGCTTTTACGATGTCGGGTCAAACCAAACTCATGAAGCAAACTTTCCATTTGGGCTTGCTTCATCTCCCGAGTCCCTTCCTGAAATTCCTGAACCAGTTGAAGATTTTCCTCAACCGTCAAGCTCCGAAAGACAGAGGTTTCCTGGGGTAAGTAGCCTAAACCGGCACGCGCTCTGGCATGAATGGGTAAACGAGAGATATCTTGGTCATGGATCCAGATTTGTCCCCGATCCGGTCGAATAATTCCCACAGCCGCGTAGAAAGACGTGGTTTTACCGGCGCCATTTGGGCCCAATAATCCTACGACTTCACCGACATTGACCTCAAAAGACAGATCATTAACGACGGGGCGACCACCATATTGCTTGTACAAACCTTTGACTTTTAGTGTCATTTAGATGGGCCACCACCCTGAGTTGCTTTTTCAATCATCACTTCCTGGTCCCAAGGCGAAACAGCCGTTCCACCAGAGGTAGCTTGACTTGCCACAGCAGATTTAGACGTATTTGCCGGAGTACGTTTTGCCCCAGAGGTTTTTTGGGATGTGGCCTTTGAAGGCGGCGTTGCCGGTTGTGACGTGCTGGCAGCCTGATTTTGCTTGTTGGCCTTAATAAAGGTTGTGACATTGCCTTCCGCGTTAAACTGCCTTGGATTGACGGTAATGGTCACCTTATCTCCCGTGACTTTTCGTTCATCATCTTCAATTTGAGCCCGTCCCGTTAAAACAATATGATCCAAATCATTGTTAATTCGATAAAAAACCGCTTTCGGCCCCTTGGCCAGATAGTCATCATAATGAACAATGGCATTACCATTGGCAAATAAAGTCCCTGTGTCTTTATCCCATTCTTGAAGATAGGATTGCACCCTGACCTTTGTCGGCTTACCCTGGCTATCTTTGCCATCAACAATACTTTTGGTGTCTTTTTCGGCGAAAATATCCCCGGAATCCAGCTTAATGGTGATGCTTTCTGCACTCATTTGCTGTTCGCCCTGAGACAGATTAGCACCTTTAATGAACAGGACTTTTTCAACACCGCCGGATTCTGCCATAAACACGATAGCCTCAGGGCTGGTTACGGATAAATCCTGGCGTTTAACGACAACGTGGCCAATAGCCCGCATTAAATGCTTATCTTGATCAAAGATTTGCGTGTCCGATTGAATAAACACATCGCCGGATTTAGGGTCCCCAGCCATCTGGGTGACAACCTTACCCTGGGCCTGAAGCGAGCCATCTTGCAGGCCCATGTTCATATTATCGGCTTGAATCACCGTCTGCTGATTCCCGTTTTTCTTCACCATCCTGGAGCGCTGATTAAACACAGCAGACGTCGCCTTCCCGTCCTTATCCATTTGGATATTGGCTTGTTGGCCTGTAATCTCAGTCCCTTCCAAAGCAACCTTGACATTCCCCTGAAAGCTGGTTCGTCCATCTAAAGGCTCATAAAGCTGCTCTGTCGAAGACACCTGGATGGGCGTATCATTCGATGTTGCCTGACTCTGAGGCAAGCTCATCCAAACAAACCCAAGACCAAAAGCCAAGGCAATGATCATTACCTGATATGAGCACCGCCACTTCGACTTGGGTAAAACCATGAGCATCTCCTACTTGAGAACCCGGAATGTCTACTTTATGATAAATGACTAGGAAGAACAACGAAAGTTCTATAAAGTAAAGTTGTTCTTTTAAAACCCCTTGCCTTAAAGGCCATTTTAACCCATCCACAGATTTTTAAGGATTTTATATGTCTTTGTTCCGAAGTTTAAATACTCGATTCGAGCAATCTACCGAATTACAACCTGAACGATTAAGGCCATGGCCTGCGATCTACAGACAACCTTTGCCTCACTTGAATATCAACGAATATAGCTTGCAACTGCGGATTGAAAATCAGCTCCCCAAAGTCATGAATCAAAAGCAGCTCACCTCACTGCCCATGTTTAATGAGAGTCGCCGAATCACGAGTAAGGCCGGATGGACCTATTATGGCCAATGGAGAGGGCTTACCTTCCAGACCCTGTTTAGTTTGTTTTCAACGCCTCATCTCTATCCATGGGTTCGAATCGAAGGCCTGAACGGCGAACATTATATCATTGACTACCCCTCCCTGATGAATTACCGCATTATCATGGAAGGCGAAGGCGAGCCCTTATCCCTTCTCTACGGCGGCCCCATCTGGATTCATAACTTTGATTTTTATGTGGAATACGGCATCCCCTATGTCAAAAGCATTATTCTGATGCAGGGCGAGCATGCCTATAATCATCCATCGGAAGCCCTTGGTTTTAAACGAGAAGAGGCCAGAGTCCTTCCCGGTCAATACTATGGCATGCACCACGAGAGAATGATCACGCTCTAACCCTTCTCACCTATAGGCCAAAAGAGGGCTTGGTCAGCATCAGTCTTTTCTGGCATAATAGGGCATTATGCGTTCATTTTGGCAAAATGATGTCAGCATCAAACGACTTAAAAGCATTTTGCTTTTAGGCTTGTTTCTCTATCTTTCTTGTCATCCATTCCCAAGTTGGGGGAAAACCGAGATTACCCCCTTGAATGACATTATCAAACTAGAGCCTAATGCAGAGCCTAAAGCCCCCAAGCTGGATCCACGGATTCATCTGTCAAAGCCTGTCAAAGTTTTGGAATCGTCGGTTCAGCATGTCAACGTCCAGCCTCCCGCGAATAACGCAAATGAACTCAGTACTGAAGACTCACAAAACCTTAAAGCCCTTTGGCAAACTGTCGTTGCCCATAACCCCATTATTCAATTTGGTTTAAAACAACTTGCAACCCCACCAGAGCTTCGATATGCCCATGAAAGCATCATGTTAAGGACTTTGAGCGGCTTACTAAGCAGCGCCGGAATGGTGCCTTATATGATGGGTGCTGGGCAAATCACCGCTGGAGCAGCTGCTGTTGGTGCAAACCTGACGGACAGGGCCTTACAGCAAACCAAAAAAGTGGATCCCGCAAAGTTGCCCTCTGATACAGAGCTGGTTGAACTCTCTGGCATTATTCAATCCTTGCAGAAAAGCCTGGTGGAAAATTACTTTAGTTACAAAAACGGCCTTTCAGCCTTTTTGCAATTGGAGCAGCTTAAACAACAAACCCTGGGCTCTCTGAAAGAGAGCCTTCCCAAGAGCACCATTGAACTCGTTCTGAGGCAGCAACTCCTGGAAGATCTGGATAATCAGATCACCTCTCAAAGAAATCAAGTGAAGTGCAGCTATCTTGTGCTTGAGCGATTGGTCGGAAAAGAGGCCATTCATGGCTTACATTTTTCAGGACCTGCGATTTCCGTGCAAGAAACCCCTAAGGCAAAATCCTAATGATGCTTTGGCGAATTTTAATAGGTTTGATCCTGATCCATTCTCTGATGGCATGGAAGCCGGTATGGGCAGAAGAAAACAGCCCCACCCAGGACTTACATCAGGAGATCCAGGCTGAAATGGAAAAAGAAGAACCCCAACTCCTACCCCCTGTCGAAATTCTTTGGCGAGCAACTTTGGTTAAAAATCCCACCATTCAATTGGCGCTTCAAAAAATGGCTAGCAAAACCGGGCAATTGCAACCCCAAAAAAAGTCCCTCTGGACCCAGTCCTTAATTCAAGGCCTTATCCAATTAGGAGGGATCAGTACCGCCGTAGTGTCAGGGAGTGCGGCCCCCTTGATTGGGAGTAACGTACTTTCCCACGTCACCACCCCCGATATGGCTCCGGAACGCCTTGTCCAAGTCACAAGCGCGGACTTGGTCCTCTTGGCCAAAGAAGTAGAAGAAGCTCAAAAAGAACTGATTTTGAATTTTCTATCGTATCGACAGGCAAAAGAGATGGAAGCCACGCTGAACGCTAACCGTAAAGCCCTTGAACAAAGCCTGACCCACTTACCTAAAGACACAGATGTTTCATCCGATATTCTTCATACGTTGTTGTCTAAGGAAAATCTGAAAATCACAGAAGCGCACCAGACGACGCAAATGTATCGAAATGTCCTGGTTCTGATGGCTGGAGAAGACGCCTTGGCAGAAGCGGAGAAATATGAGAATAATAGTAACGCTAAACAAAAGTGAATGACCCTATGAGTGAAAGACATCCCTCTAAATCCTCCTCAAAGCAGATACCCAAGGATTCCCCCATTGATATCATTTCCATCGGCAGTGCCGTCCGGGATTTGTTTGTCAATATTCCCTCAGATCTGGACAATGCCTTTATTCGAAGCAACCATTTGTGCATGGCCATGGGCTCGAAAATCAATGTGGACTACCCCCTCTTTGAAATCGGTGGAGGCGGAACCAATACCGCCGTTAATTTTAGTATCCAGGGCTTAAAATCAGCGATTTTATCCAGAATTGCAAACGATAAAGGGGGCGAAGAGGTCCTCAGTCGTCTTCGACAGTTTCATGTCAACACGGAGTTTCTGCAAATCGATAACGCCAGTCAGGCCACCACCGGCATGTCCGTGATTTTAAATGTCCCCGGCCAGGATCGCACCGTTCTGGTGAATCGGGGGGTCAGCCATTTGATCAACTTTGAAGAAGTCAATTGGGAACGGCTAAGGCTCGCAAAATGGCTTTATTTAGGAGCTTTTGGCAGCCGCCAGGACGATGATTTTAACCGATTATGGTATTTGGCAAAGCAAAGTGGCATTAATTTAGCCTTTAACCCCGGAATTGCCCAGATAAAACGAGGTATTGACCATTTGGGACAAATTATTGCCGAAACCAAAATCTTGGTGATGAACCGGACAGAGGCTGCTGTGCTGACAGGATCGGCTAAAACCGAGCGGGTTACCGTTATTTTAGAAAAATTGAAAGACATGGGGCCCAAGGTCGCCATTATTACCCACGGACGTAATGGTGTTTTTGCCGCTGATGATGTCGGAAATCGATTCTTCATTTCCCCGTTACTGGTCGAAGCCTCATGCACCCTTGGGGCAGGCGATGCCTTTGCCAGCACGTTTACGGCGTCCATCATCCAGGATGGATGGGATATTCCCCTTGGACTCAAACGCGCCACCATTAATGCCGCTAATGTGGTTCAAAACCCTGGAGCCCAGATTGGGCTTGAACCCATGGAACGTTTGGATGCCTATTTGGAAGATCTGGCCTTGGAAGTCGAAGATCTCACCACCAATTCGACACGACGGGCAACCATCTAACCCCCTTCTGTCAAAAACGGGAACAATTTTGCATGTGCCTTGTCCATTGTTTTTGCCATGGATTATCGAGATCGAAACCGCCATAATAGGGGTAAAAACAGTCCCCAAATGAAAATTGGCAGATGGAACCAAACGGTCAAAATATAAGAAATTCCTAAAGAAATCAGTAGAGAGGCAAAAAACAAGTTAAATTGTACATGTGGAACAAATTGATCCCTCAAACGCTTATTCATGGGCTCGATCTGCGATATCAGCTCACCGCATTGTGAACAATAATTGGCGTTATCAGGATTCAGGAATCCGCAGGATGGGCATTGTTTCATCAGAAAAGATATACTTACTTTTTAAGGAGGATCCAACCTCCATCATATAAGGGGGTTCCTCGATAATTTATTGTAAGGGTATCTCATCTTCAGTTAAAATAGGATTACTCGTTAATAAAGGTCTAAAGCCATGTTTGAACGGTTTACAGAGAAGGCAATTAAAGTCATTATGTTGGCTCAAGAAGAGGCTAGACGCCTGGGCCATAATTTTGTAGGTACAGAGCAAATTTTGCTTGGCCTCATTGGTGAAGGTACCGGGATTGCCGCAAAAACCCTTAAAGGAATGGGTGTTAACCTCAAGGAAGCTCGCGCAGAAGTTGAAAAAATCATCGGGCGCGGTTCTGGCTTTGTGGCCGTTGAAATTCCCTTTACCCCCCGTGCAAAACGTGTCTTGGAATTGTCCTGGGATGAAGCCCGCCAGTTGGGACATAACTATATTGGAACAGAGCACCTGCTTTTAGGGTTAATCCGTGAAGGTGAAGGGGTTGCAGCACGGGTTTTAGAAAATCTCGGCGTTGATTTAACCAAGGTCAGAAGCAATGTTATCAGAATGCTCGGCGAAACCCGAGGGAGTGCGGCTACGGCCACTGCACCCGGACGGAGTAAAACCCCAACCTTGGACGAATTTGCAACCAATTTGACCCAAGCCGCCCAGGAATTGCGGTTGGATCCGGTGGTGGGCCGCGAAAAAGAAATTGAACGGGTCATTCAAATCATTGGCCGAAGAACCAAGAATAACCCGGTCCTCATTGGGGAACCCGGCGTTGGAAAAACCGCCATTGCAGAAGGTTTGGCCCAGCGTATCGTCAACGGCGATGTCCCTGAAATCCTGACGGATAAGAAAATAGTTCAACTGGATATCGGGCTCCTGGTAGCAGGCACCAAATATCGGGGTGAATTTGAAGAACGGCTGAAGAAAGTCATGGATGAAATCCGGCAAGCCGGAAATATTATCCTGATTATTGATGAACTGCATACCTTGATTGGGGCAGGCGC
>JANWKX010000088.1 GCA_025451145.1 Vampirovibrionales bacterium | reverse complement strand
GATTTGAGAAACCCCTCGGCTACAAGAAGAATGCTGAATATTTTCAATGCCATGGGGGTGTATGATCAGCTGAAAAAGGCGGGGATAAAGCCAGGACAAACGGTTGTCATCGCCGGTTATGAGTTTTCCTATGAACCTGAGATGGATGATATGGAAATCCCCAGTGAGTCTTCAGTTTGGGATTAAAGTAACGGCTTTAAGAATAAGTCTGCCTCAAAGATTTTTTCCCAGGCTTTGCAATGGGGTTTCGCCTCAACATAGGGTGTATGGGGATGGCAAAACAAATATTCCGTCCGGCCGCTGCTTTTGAAAAGTTGAAACTGCATCAGGTTTTCCAGCGTGAAATCAGGGGTGTTTAATGTCCGTTGTCCTAGTCGAACCAGATGAGGGAGCCATCGGTGAGAGCTATTGGGAGAAGTACAGAGATTGTTTGCTATCCTCTCTTGTTCGAACGCCAAGGACGGGACTCTTTCGGCATACTCCTCAACTTCTTCCCTGATTTTGTTATTGATGGCTTTGGGGTCCGATAAATCTGAATTGCTTCGTTTTGCATGGCATTGAACCACATAATCGACCATGACCATGGCCAAAAATCGTTTCATTAAATCCTCAGGCCGACTCCCAAAGGGTAATGGAAAATAACGGCGAATGGCTTGAATATCTTGTGTTGAGATTTCAGATTGGGCTTGTTGAATCATCCGTTCATAAGCTTTAGGGGTAAATCGGCGTTGGAGATGCTTAATAGGGTCTGATTGAGAGAAGGCTTCGAATCGATCCTTGGTGAATACTTGGGCCTCAAGGGCGGATTTGGTGATCAGATAATACACAATATCAGACATCTCTTCGGCAACGCCAAAAGCACCCTGTTGGTGTAATTTTTGAAGGTCTCTGGGGGTTAAATGGGTGCAAGCTGCACTAAAATCATTGCGAATAAAGCTGGGTATCTGCTCCTGTCGAGGAAGGGTGAGCGGCCGTCCATGTTCAACGAATCGCTGAAGGACGTGACGGTAAGGATGAAGACATGGATGAATTTGTGTAAGGCCTGAAAAAACGGGTTGACGTGGAAAAAGCTGCGGAAAAGCGCTAATCCGGTTCACTGACATCCGACCCTCTAAACTTGATCTAAAGCTATCGTACCAGAACTTCATGAATGATAAAACACGGCCCTTCATAAAATTGCGGCATTTTGAACTTCAATGGGTGTAGAGAAATCCTGGGGGTTGCTTTCTGTCCTTTGTGAAGATCCTTTAAACAAGGGATCTGGGTTTGCCAGAAATTGCTTAGAGTGATAAGCGTGAGATATGACGGGAGTTTATGCCTAGGCTATGTTGCGACAACCTCCCCCGAAAAAAAGTCGATTGAAGGGAAATGCCTATTTTGGATTTGTAGCGCTTCTGGCCTTGTTGGTCAGCGGTGCGGTCACTTGGGTTTTTCATCAACCCGAATGGACTATTGGGCTCACCTATCAGCTGTTACCTGTCGATGAGACCCTGAACAGGGGTGAGTCAGAGCAAGCCCAGTTTTGGTCTCAAAAATCTCTGGATAATTTTGCCCAAACCCAGATGGCGCTTTTAGAAAGCGAGCATTTTATGGAGCAGCTTAAGGCCAAGCTGCCAGATAAACTTGGGAAATCTTTATCCATCAGGCAATTAAGCCATGCCGTTCGTACCAACCATCTGGTACATTCCGATCTCCTGGATGTCACCCTCGAATCCACTCAGCCTGGCCAATTGCTTCCCTTGGCCCATAGTCTGGATCAAACCTATGAGGATGTCATCCGGCATTTTGAATTGGATCGGCTGGAAGCCCAAAGATCCTTTGTTGCCCATCGACTAGGCCAGACCATTGATCGTTTGAATCACGGCCAGGCCGATTTGAACAAGGTTTTGGCAGCCCAACCCAAATTGAAGGACACGCCTTTTGCCCTGGATCCCGATTGGGGTGAAAAAGAGCTTGCGAATAACTATAGTGACATTAACCAGGCCCTCAAGCAGACAGAAGAGGATATTGCTCTGGCAGAAACCCAATATCATCATTTACAGTCCTTTTTAAGTCAGGATGAAAAAAAATTGGTGGAAGGGGCTGTTTTGGGTGATGATCCCACGATTGCTAAGTTGACCGATCAATTGGCCGCTGCGGAAACCGATGCTCATATTGTTTCCGTCAAGTATACCCCCGGTGAGGATGATAATCCTGACTCCAGTTCAAAAGTACGTGCCTTAAAACGACAACTGGATGAACAACGCCAGCATGTCCTTGCCCAACTGTCTCAGCATGAGAAACCGATTCTGAGAGATCGGTTTAGGCGGGATCTGCTTGCCCAGATGATTTCCAGTGAAATAAAGCTGCAAGCTGCCACGAAGGCCCATGGGAGGCTGGAACAACAGCGCGATGATTTGCTGAAAGAGATGGCTTCTGTGGCTGGCACCATGGGAAGTTATAACAGCTGGTTGTTTGAAAAAGATCTCCTCCAAAAAACCAAGATCAGTGAAGAAAAACTGCTGTCGGATATTGATTACCAACGCAGCCATCTTCAGTTGCCCATTAAGCTGATTCAACCCATCCCGTCAAAGCCTCAGCCCGCTCACGATCCGGGTCAAGCCTGGATGTTATTCCTGTCGACCTTTTCGGGTCTTTTCTGTATGCTCAGTGCCGTTCCGTTCTACCAGCAATATCGCACCCAGAAAATTCCCCGCCAGCCCTTATTAGACCTGGTTGAAGCGCTGATTCAGACCAAAGGGCAGCATATTATCATGCTGATGCCGGTAACCAGTACCGGGCATTTGAATGCCTCGGTCCATATCAGTGGGCTACTCAATCAGTTTGGCCGGGATAGTGTGGTCATTGACATGGATCTAAACAATCGGTTATTGAGCCGGAAGCTACCTACGGAATCCCATCAAGGCCTGTTTGAGCATTTTCTCAATCCGGATATGAAAAAGCCTTATGTTGATCCGTTATCCCTCGCCAGGATACTCCCACTGGAAGCGCCTATCAGTTCAGACAAGATTGTTGAACTGTCTCAAGTCGTTCAACGTATGCCCCGGATTTGGGAAAGATGGCCTGCCTCGGTCATTATTCTCGACTTGGCCAAATGGCATGAAGCCTATCATCAGCTCTTGCCTTATGTGGCTCAGGTGGTTTTTTATGTTCCTCCGGCCCATCCAGCCAGCTTGCTGCTGCCCCAAATTTTTAAATCCAAATATCAGGTGCCTGTTAGTTTGATTGAGATTCAACCTGATTAGAAACTATCCGAGAAACCTCCATGACGGGCATCTGCGCTGTCGCTGCGGTGCTCAAAGCCTCATTTACTCTTGTGTAAACTCCGGCTCTTTGCCCCGCTCGGCAAACGTGCCTCGCTGGGAGCCCGTAAAGTTCTTAATAACGCTTCACTACGTTACGCTTGGCTCCTTGCAGCTACTCCGCCCTGAATATTTCTCGAATAGCTTCTTCGTTTTTTCGATAATCTTTTGTTCAGTTAGAACCGGTTTAAATAGGTTGTCGGACCGGTAATTGCACACGCATCGTGGTGCCAACACCCACGGTGCTATCGACCAGAATACGGCCATGGTGCTTTTCCATGATTTTGTAGCACAGTGCCAAGCCTAATCCTGTCCCAACACCCACCCCTTTAGTGGTAAATCCCGGATCAAAGATACGAGGCAAATGCTCAGGCGCAATGCCTTTTCCACTGTCGGTAATCGCAATTTCAACCTGCTGTTCATGGTCAATCAGATGCGTATCAATACGGATGATCCCTTTTTCCTCAATGCTATGACCGGCATTGACCAGGATATTCATAAAGACCTGATTCAGAAGCCCTGGAAAACATTGGATTAGTGGGATTTCGCCATAGTTCTTTTCAATGCGAATTTTACCCCGCCAGGCGCTTTCTATCAGGAGTAAAGTGGAATCGAGCCCTTCCTGCAGATTGATCAGCTTCAGATCCGATTCATCCAGGCGGGCAAAGTTACGGAGGTTTTTGACGATCTCCTGAATTCTATCGGATGCCAGCCGGTTAATTTCCAATAGGTCCAGGGCCGATTTTTGGAATTTTTGACTTTTATCATCGGCAACCAGCAGTTGCTCCAAACAGCGTTTCACCGTATCATCGTTGGCCCTTAAGGTCCCTAACGGGGTGTTGACCTCATGCGCAATCCCGGCAACAAATTGGCCCAGCACTGCCATTTTTTCAGATTGGATGAGGTGCATTTGGGCTGTTTTAAGTTCATTTAACGTGTTTTCAAGTTGCTGACGCTGCTGTTCCTTTTCATCAAAAAGATTGGCTTGATGGAGTGCGACAGCAACATGTTCCGCAATGGCTTTAAGCAGATCAATTTCTTCCCCCAACCAGGAGCGATAGGCATCACACTGATGCAGGGTGATGGTCCCCACAAAGGCACCTTCTTTAAAGAGAATCGGGAATACCGCCAAGCTTTTAATGCCTTCCTGGGTAAACATTCCGCCATCTTGGGTATAGGTTCGACAATCGTTCAGAATAAACGGATTGAACTTACCCGCTGATTCTTCGCGGCGCAAGAAGAGCTGGCGTTCAAATCGGACAAATTCATGGGTGGACCCAATGGGTAAAATCCCCGGAAAGACATATTCAAAATGCTCAAAGGATTCTGCCTCGCTTCCCCAATAATGGATCATGCACCGGCTTAGCCCCAAGACTTTGCCCAGTTCCTGGACCGTAGTTTCCAAAATTTGTTGTATGTTGAGCGATTGTCGAATGGATTTGGTAATTTGATTGATTAAAAAGGCTTGGCTGGCTTGATTTTGAGTTTGCCAATAGAGCCTGGCGTTTTCTACGGCAACCGCTAGTTGGGCAGAGGCTTCCTCCAGCAGATTTTGATGCAAGGGGGAAAATGCTTGGCCCATGAGGCTAATGGCGCCAATTAAAATGCCTTTGCTCATTAAGGGGACAATGATGGCTTCTGAACTGTTTGAATCCGTCAAAATGGAATCTGAAAAGGGCGAGCCCAAACACATGGGTGAGGCGGATCTGAGGAGGTCAGCTAACACCGTGTCATATCCAGAGAACGTATGGTGATCACTTCGGACTTCGGTATCGCCATTGTCATGTATCACAACCACCACACGGATTTTATTCTGGCTTTCGTCCAGAATCACAATTCGGCCGGACTGAAAGGAAATATAATGCTGAAGGACTTCCGCCAGGGCATCAAAGATTTCTTCAAAGATGAGGGAGGCATTAACGGCCCTTGATACAGCTTGAATCAGGGCCAGTTGAATATCGGTTTCGGAAACCGGGCACCATTCCAGGAAATAGGCTTGTTGTTCCGTTAAAAAGGTTGCTTTGAGCAGTAAATTATCAGAGATGACTTGCTTAAAGGCAGACTCACCCCGACGTTCCTCCAGCCAAAACGGATAATGTTGCAAATAGCTTTCAAGACAAAGGCGACCAGAGGGGTTCCATTGGATGAGTTCACCGCCTGTGCCAATAAGAACAGCTGGATTGGGCCATTCGTCAAGCTTTAAAATTGTATCCATGAGTTGTCTTGCGATACCTATTGCAATCGAATCAACGCGGAAGCCTTCACTAATATCATAGCATTCTTTAAAATTGCCGAAGCGTAAAAGCGTACCTGGTTTTGCTCTTATCTGGAGGAGCATCGCGCATGGCTGTGCACATCCAGGCCGGGAGATTTATTTTATATTTTTTTAACCTTTGAAATAAAAGATGCTGGCATTATTGAATTTTAAATCCTTCTGTGCCGATAACGTGATCACAAATTGATCTGGAGGGCAGTTTCATGAAGCGTTTCTGGATGGTAGGTGTAATGACATTGCTGTTGATCGTTCCGTTGAGCAATCTAGGTGCGGATGCTTCCGAGTGCATGGCGACCCCTATGATGTCTGAAGAGGCGCTCCCAGGCGCACTAATGACAGGGTTTCAAAATAATATTCGTGAAGAATATCAAGGAAGCGCAAACCTGTTGGCTCAGGAGATGGTTCAGATGCCAGGATCAATTTTTAATACGCAAATCGAGGCATCGACCTTACCGCGTTTTCATGGGCCGGTTCCCCTGAGTAATATGCCTCAATCCAATTATTATGGCGCAATGGGCAATACAATGGTGGTGGGTTCCAGGATGCCTGCACAGCATATTAATTACACGGTTTCTCCTTTTGGCTACCCGATGGAATCCTTACCCAACATGCAGATTAAAATGATTCCCAGAGGTGTGGGTTATTAAGCTCTGTTGAGGAAAATCTGTTTCACTTAAGCTGGCTGCCCAGACGCATATCTCCAGTTGCTTTGCAACTGGAGCCTCTAATTTTTATATAGGACCCAATTGCCATAGGCAATTGGGCTTAG
>JANWKX010000087.1 GCA_025451145.1 Vampirovibrionales bacterium | reverse complement strand
GCACTAATATAACGTGCAATACTCTTTATACTGGTCCGGTGCTCAGCTCCATTTAAGATTTGTTCTTGAGTTAATCTCAGTTGTTCAAGATATGCTTTTTGAGCTGTACTGAGTTCTTCACCGTCATGAATGCGATGAGCGATATCTTTAGGTGTAGCAGCAGCATATTTCTTTTGATCAGCAGTGCCATTTCCATACCCAATGGAACCAAATTTGACAAGACTATCATTTTGAATCATGACTTTGAGCCTCTATATTCCTATTGACCTTACTGACTAATGATGTAATGTACTGCATTAATGGCCGTCAAGATCGTTTATTGCCACAATCCTTCGTTTTTTTACAAAACTTCATGCTTATCCTCCAAATGACACCTCTTTAGGTTTTTTATAGATATTGGAGCAGAATGCACGCACAATCCTCTGGCATTGGAATTCAATTTAAGTTAAAATTACAATTCAAAACACAATCCAGGGTATATCCTTAGGCAACATCAAAGAGGAGATCTGTGGGATGAACGTCAGAATGAGTGGTGTCGGAAGCATCTTACTCCGTCCTTTTAAGCAACCTGAAGAAACCGATACCCGCGTTGTCGGCTATGACTGGCCCAGGACTCGACGTTGGCCGGATTTCATTTCAGCAACTGTTAAAATTAACCGGCCCTATGGTCCTTTCTGGGTTGAGACCGATGCGATTCGAAAGGCAATTGCTGACAACACGGATGCGAGAGGGGAACTCAATGTAAAAAAGGCCATTTCGAAACTGGGCCATGAGAGTGATACTCAGTACTACCATGCCCAACCCTCACAGCTCAATGTCCTGCTCTCTCCCAAAGTCGCTCATATCAAGGGCGCCCGGCCTGTGAAAGTGCAGTATCGCATCAGCGGCCACATGACGGAAATCTTTATAACCCCCTTGCCTAAAGATACCCCGGAGGTTCTTGAAGCCATTCAGACCGCTCCAACAGATACCCTTGAGTTACACTGGGAAGGACATCCTCACCAAGGTTAGCCATGAAAAGTTTATGCGACGAAGCTAAGGACGGGTTAGGTCTATAAAACCTTTTTCCTATCAAGTTTCTGGGATTTAACACGGCAAATCCCTAACTTTTTTGATGGAGACGGATTACAGATTCTGCCTGTGATTATATTTTCCAACGGCAGTGCCCAGCGCCTCAACCACATCAGGGGATGGCGTGTAATACCGAGGAAAATTCGGCGATGCCGGATCCAGCTGGCGGTCAAACTCAACATAGGTTCTTTGCTGCATATGGTCGTTTAGCCAATCCGAGGCGATATTGATGGCTTCAATCAATCGGGTTTCCATCTCATCATAAAGCGCGTTTTTGACAAACGGGGTTTCGGCATCCTTTGGGGCCGGATCATATAACGGATTATCCGCGGACGGCTTCTGTCTAAGATAGTTGACGGTTCGCAAAAAGGCTAACTCAATTTTTTCGGAGTCTCTCATGAGGGGTATTTGCTCAGCGAGAAACGCTTCAATCTCGACACGCTTTTTTATCCGAGCCGTCGGTGACCCGGAGAATCGCACATTAGGTTGTAAAGCAAGACCAGAAACGGCTTTTATCATGATTTCCTCCCACTCACTTAATTAAATAATTCATATTGAAGGTGAAATTATAATAAAAATTTGTCAAAAATGATAGTCAATATCCCTTGGAAAGCGGCCGAAAGACATAATTCTTTATGATAAATAATGATGTTCGATCGTTGGGAAAGCGATGGAAATACGATAGAGCAAACTGAACATTCATTTAAAACAGACCGAGTGGCTTACTCCTCTATTTAAAAGTGGCTTAAGCCAATAATAATTATCCATTCAGGCATTGGGCACGATTCATTAATTTGTTAACCTCATTTTCATTGTTGAATCAAAAACCAGTGATTTTACTGATTTTGATGAAACCGTTCAATGATTTCCATTGAATTGTTATTTAGTAGAGGATAAGCAAAGGAGAAAACAAAATGGTAGGAGCAACCTTAGATATTGAAGAACTTCGTGAACGCCTGGAAGATGGATTAAAAGGAGATTTGCTTCGGGGAGAGCTGCTTAGGGGCGTTTTAGGAACGCGCCTAGGGGA
Source organism: Vampirovibrionales bacterium (assembly GCA_025451145.1). Classification (GTDB taxonomy): domain Bacteria; phylum Cyanobacteriota; class Vampirovibrionia; order Vampirovibrionales; family JAGQHJ01; genus JANWKX01. The sequence continues at coordinate 3,134 of JANWKX010000087.1, read as the reverse complement.
GGAGTTTATCAGAGAACAAACGGAAGAAAAGGTGTTTGAAAAGCTATTTACCCTCTCCGGTCTGGCCTGGCGAGAATTGTTGGTTGAAAAGCTCAAAGCGGAGATTGATAAAACCCAAGGCGAGCATTTGACTACTTTGGCCAAATTTGTCGCGACGGCACGGGCTCAAAAATGGAATAACTCCATTGAAATGATTCATAAGCGTGAGGAATTCAGAGATCAATTAAACCAGATCTTTGCGACGGCCCATCGCTAATCACGCCTACTCTCTTGAGATAACGATTAAACGGTATAGAGCAGCCTCTATGTAATTCATAGAGGCTGTTTTATAACTTTAAAGTTTTAGAAATTAGAATCACTGGTGGGTGAAGCCAATACAATTTCGATAAATCGCAGGCGATTGGGCGTTATTCAGCGTCTCGATTGCGGGATTGATAATCAGTTTATCAGCCCCTTTTTGGGGGACTACAGATGTTTTCAGTCCAGCAATCATTTGCGCTTTAATGGCGCCAGCAAAGTCATCGCCAAAATGCTTGCGAAGCGCCGCTTGCATGTATTCGTTTTGATCCGGCTCAGGGGTTTGGACGGGCGCTGGCTGAGGCGCTTTTGAGGGCCATCTGAGTATACCGGCAAAGCCACCCGGTGTAGGGGTTGGCGTAGTGGGCGGATGTTTTTGAGTCCATGCCTTTTCGTAGTTATCGACGCCTTCCTGTAAGGCTGTTTGAATGTTTTGTGTCAGGGTCTTAATGCCATCACTGGTCCCAAAAACATCCTCATACTCATCATAATAGATATTGCCAAAATTCTTGGGATTATAATCGACGTTCAGTTCGACGCCAGGCTTCATCGTATAGCTGCCGTCTGATGCACTGCCATATTCGGGGTAAAACCGGATTGACGAAAAGCGAAGTGCTTGGGTATGCAAATTGTTCATGATTAATATCCTGTTAGAATAATTACTACGTTGATAGTGCAAAAACCTTCCAGAATAGAAATTGCCCCAAGTGCTATAAACTGTTACATTTTATCAAACAATACTGCCCAGAACCGAAACGTTGATCTGGGCAGTGATTTTAATTGAATACCGCTCTCTATTTGTGTTAATTTGCTCGACGGACAAACTCCGCCCGAAGGGCATTATAGGCTTCTATTACACTTCTCACAACACCAACGAGCGGTTTGGTCAGCCAATTATAACGGGCTTTCAGATCCGGATCGTTAAAGCCCGCGCCATTTTGAATCTGATTTTCGATGGCTCGAAACTCGTCCAGGTCTTGACCACCCCCATCATTGGTGACGTAATACAAAGGCCCTTTTCCATTATCGCCCGGAGGGGTAATAGCGATAAATTCCTCTCCTTCCGGAGGTCGCCGGGTCGAAACGCCTGCAAAGCGTTGTTGAAGAGTACCGATAGATAAGGCATTTGCTTGCATGGGTGAAATCACTCCTTCTTCTTTGTCCTATCAGCTCGTTTAAATGCAACAACAGGTGTTTTAGTTGCTTTCAGACGGTGATGTGATGATAAATAAACGCTTTGTGGACAACGGATCTGTGGGGAGTTCTTCCGCTTCACCCCGTTGCACCATTTGTAATAGCAGTGCTAATCGAGGATTTGAACCCCCATCCTCATAGAGAGGCACTTCCACCAATTGCCCTTTACTCAGGGGGCTATCGGACCCGGATGACGGGCTTGACGCAAACCGAGGCGCAGCGACTCTGACATGAAACGCATTTGAAATCATGAACCCAACCTTTACACTCAACAACGCTATAAAATATTCATTTGAACCCAGATAGCATACCAAAAGATGTTCTTTTTTTGAAGAAAAATCAGAGCTTGTGTCGGCATTTTTTACAATTCTAAGTGTCTTATATCCAACCTGAATAAATCGCGTAGATCCTCGTCAGGTCTAACGTAAATGCCTATATTGGCTTGAGATGAGCACGAAGCCCTAGCCATTTTAAGTTATTTTAAAGACTCAACCCTTTTCCAACCGCCTTGTTGAGCCAGTACCGCAAGCTCATTCAGCTCAATATCCGGGTTATGCAATTTTAAAATCATCAAAACAGCCTGAAGATTCTTTTTTCCCCAATACGTCAAAGGATAAGAGAGAAAACTTTCGCCGTGATAGGGGTAAATGATTACCCACAGGAAAGACTGAAGATGAAGGCCTCCAGGGCCAGCAGTGGAGCTATATCGCCATTCCAATTCGATAGATTTCGTATTGGAATACCACCAGGTTTGTTTATTCGAGAAGAACCTCTCGAAGATTATCTTCTCACTGTCCAACGTGATCTTTTGGTAGGACGCCAAAAAACTGAGACTTGAGACGAGGACGGAAGTCAACGACAAAACGCCCCATTCCAGGGTCCTATTGGCGATAAATTCAACCAAAAGCCCTAGATTGACCAGCAGCAGGAGACTATAAAGAACACGGCTGGATTCGATGATATAGGGAACAGTAAATTCATTTTGAGGCGTTTGAGAAGTCATAGCGATTTCTCGGCCATAATCCGAACAACTTTAGGCCTCTTGGCTCAATACAATGACGCGCCGGACTTTGCAATCCTTTGGAAATGGACCTTTACCCAAAAAGGTTAGGTCGCAAACCAAACAGAGTGCTCATCCTGATTTGCAGTCTTCAGGGCTTGGGTGGCCTGTTGTTTGAATGAGTCAGCCTCTGCAGGCGTAAAGCCGGAGCCACTTTTGCCAAAGGGTGTCATGGTTTCAATGGCATCGACCAATTCATCTCTTAAGTTTGGGTGCCGGGCTAAGAACTGATCAATGCCTCGGGTGTCGTAGGGGGTATCATCAGAAACCTTGGCTTTAGGGACACCTGGAATAAGGTTCCACAAGTGTGCCAGTAGGTGATGATTGTGGTGGGCTGTACCCCTTTGGTTTTCCGCATTGGCCTCGGATTCTAGCGCCCCAAATTCTTCTGCCAAACGACGGACCGCCGAACTGCTACCCACTGCTCTATAGTATCGCTGGCCCCCTTCAGGCGCGATATTGGTATAGATGAGATCGTCTTTTTGACGCGTTTGGGCATAATTTGTCAGCCCAATAAAGTACGTCGTCTTGCCCTCATCATCCGTTTTGTAAACCTGGAGTGAGGCGAACCGGGGCATGGGGT
>JANWKX010000086.1 GCA_025451145.1 Vampirovibrionales bacterium | reverse complement strand
GTGAGATTGATCGTCTTAATAGCCAACGGATGGTTACTTTAACGGCCAACATTCAGAATAAAGACTTGGGTGCTACAGCCAAAGCGGTGAATAAGGCTATTGAAGATGCTGGAACGCCCCCTCGCGGTGTACATGTGTTGGTCCGTGGTCAGCTCAAGCTGATGCAGGATACTATGACCGAGCTTGTTTCTGGATTAGCCCTGGCGATTATCGCTATTTTCTTACTGCTAGCAGCCAACTTCCAGTCATTTAAGCTATCCTTCGTCGTTGTGTCGACCATTCCTGCCGTATTGAGCGGTGTTTGTATCTTGCTCTTTATGACGGGGACAACCTTTAACATTCAATCGGCGATGGGCGCCATTATGTCGATGGGTGTCTCGGTTGCTAACGCGATTTTGTTAGTCACTATGGCGGAAGATTATCGAAGGGCCTGGCATGCCTCTGTTGAAGCCGCCATTGAAGGTGCCAAGAGTCGGTTAAGACCAATTTTAATGACCAGTTTGGCCATGGTTGTGGGGATGGTTCCAATGGCCAGCGGTCTTGGCGAAGGGGGTGGTCAATCTGCGCCTTTAGGACGCGCGGTAATTGGTGGGATTTTGGCTTCTACTGTCGCGGTTTTGGCTGTATTGCCAGTGGTCTTTGCATGGGTGCAGTCTAATGCGTCGGTTAAATCGCCTTCGCTTAATCCCGATGATCCTGAAAGTGCTCATTTTCAGAGAGATACCTCTGTTACATTAGAAGGCCCGGATGAGCTTTTCCATGGACGGGTGGCCATTGATGAACGTCGGACGGGAGGCGAGCGCAGAAACAATGAGTAAACGTATGAGTATCAGAAAAATCAAGGTAGGAAGAAACATGACGTCTTCAATTCGGTGGCTATTTGCATCCAGTCTCGTTCTATGTTTAGCCTTTACGGCTTGTGCCCATTCGCCAGCCAAAGAAAAAGCATCTGCTGATCAAACTGCGGCTGCACAAGAAACTCAGACTGTTGTGACTGTCCCGGTTTTTAACCTTGAACCCACAGTTTTTGAGAAAAAGGTGACCTTCCCAGCGGAACTGGTTCCATTTGAAGAAGTGGATGTGTTTCCAAAGGTGGAAGGATTTATTCAAAACATTTTTGTAGATAGAGGTTCTTCCATACGTCAAGGAGAAGTGCTTGCAACGGTTATTGCGCCTGAACTTGAAGCTCAGGTTGCTCAAGCCCAGTCCAAAGTAAAGATGGCCAATGCCCAAGAAACTGAGGCAAGAGCAAAATATTTCTCTGAAAAAGAGGTCTATGAACGTCTTAAAAAGGCTGCCGAAGTCCCGGGCGTTATTTCTGAAAATGAGTTAGAAGTGGCTAAAATGACAGCTCAAGCTGCGTTATCTCATGTCCATGCTGTGGCTGAGTCTAAGCAGGCGGATATTGCGGGTGTTCAATCTTTGAAAAAGATCCAAAGTTACTTATCAATTACAGCGCCGATTACCGGGGTTGTCACAGAGCGTGACCTTCACCCAGGGGCTTTGGTTGGACCCTCAGGTGCGGGTGCGACGAAACCGATCTTTAAAATCTCTGAACTCTCTAAGCTTCGTTTGGATGTTTCTATTCCTGAACGTTTTTATGAGACCGTTCGGATTGGGATGAAAGTTCCATTTACGGTTTCTACCTATCCTGATAGGACTTTTTATGGTGTGATTGAGCGTCCAGCCTACTCGGTTGATAAAAAAAACAGAACAGAAACGGTCGAATTGGATGTGACAAATCCAGAACGGGTTTTATCACCAGGAATGTATGCTGAAGTGAAGTGGCCCATTGAAAGAAATAAGGCGACCTTTGTGGTCCCAAGCACTGCTGTTATATCAACTACCGAACGGACCTTTGTCATTGTGGATAGAAATGGCAGAGCTGACTGGGTCAATGTCCACACGGGCTACACGGATGGCGATAATGTAGAAGTTTTTGGAAACTTAAAACCCGGCGATAAGCTTGTTTTGAAAGGGACAGATGAAATTCGAGATGGTTCGATGATCAATCCTCAATTAGTATCGATGTCCACGAAATAATATCTTCTTGATGATTGCCTTGGAGGGAGGCATACTTGTTTTTTCTTTGGGTCTTTCTTCACATTGGGTCAACGAAATATAAGATGTGCGGATGGATTGTTTTACTCGAACGAAAATAATGTTGCGAATATTTGATTAACCAGGGTATGACGGTTCAGTCAGATTCTACTTGCAGGTCAACTTGTGTGGGTGATTCTGATGTCATATGAGTTATTTGGTAAATTGTAGATGATTATTTTTCATCAGACATATCTCATCGGAATAGGTGCCTTTGTTGCGGGATTTTTGGGAGCCCTGACAGGCTTGGGGGGCGGCGTTGTATTGGTCCCTTTACTGACTTTGGTTTTTGATGTTCAAATACGATATGCCATTGGCGCCTCTTTGGTGTCAGTCATTGCCACATCCTCCGGTGCCGCTTCAGCTTATGTGAAAGAAGGTTTTACCAATTTACGGGTTGGCATGCTTTTGGAAATTGGAACAGTGACGGGTGCATTAATAGGAGCTTCCATCGCCCCATGGGTTTCGCCTGAACTGATTGCAATCATTTTTGGATTGGTTTTAATACATTCAGCGATTGTGTCCAGGCACCCTCGTCAACCCAAGGATATTCCCCAGCACCCTGATAAATTGGCTGCTGCTTTGAATCTGGATTCAACTTATCCGACACCCCAAGGACCTGAGCATTATTATATCCAATCCGTTCCGGGTGGATTTGGTTTAATGGCGGTGGCCGGGATTTTATCAAGTCTTTTAGGGATTGGCTCCGGTGCATTAAAAGTGATTGCCATGGATCAGGTGATGAAGATCCCATTTAAAGTTTCCACGACAACCAGTAATTTCATGATAGGGGTGACAGCTGCAGCCAGTGCAGGGATATATTTGAGCCGTGGGTATATTGATCCTGGGCTTGCTTTTCCGGTGATGCTAGGGGTTTTATCCGGTTCCTTATTAGGGGCTATGGTTCTAACCAAGGTCCGTTCAGAAATTCTTAGAATTGTTTTTAGTGTTGTCATCTTAGGCTTAGGAATTGAAATGATTATCAATGGTCTAACCGGGAGGTTTGGATGATTCGATTCAAGCATTCTGAGCATGAAAAACATGATATGGAGATTTGGATTGGAAATCTGCTTCGCTTTGGCGTGATGATTTCAGCGGGAGTGGTTCTTATTGGAGGGGCTTTATATTTAAAACAGTTTGGGCAATTACCGACGCATTATGATCAATTTCATGGGGAGCCGAATTTTTTAACCCATATTGTTGGGGTACTTGAAGGGGTTCAGCGATTTAACAGTGAGGCAATTATTCAATTTGGGCTGTTATTGTTAATTGCAACACCAATATTCCGGGTATTGTTTTCAGTTTTTGCCTTTGCTGTTGAGCGGGACTGGTTATATGTCGTCATTACGATAGTTGTTTTCATACTTTTGCTGACCAGCCTACTCGGTTTTTCATTGGGTTGATTCAATTCATATTTTCATGGTGTGAAATGGATACATGCTTAGGCTGAAACGCAACCTAGGCTGTAAATTTATCGAATGCACCTTTAGGGGCATTTCATATGTTTAGATTATTTCTTGACAAAGCAGAATTATTTACGGATCAATTAGAGAATCTTTTGTTAAAATAGCAATTATGTTGAATCGACGTTAATACCCCAAAATTTATCCATCTTAGGAGTGTACCGATGCCCATATCCCTTACATTTAATTTCGAGTCTGAAGCAGAACTCGCAGCTTTTATGCAGAAAGTCAGTTTTACGGGTACGAGCTTTAAAGCCCCTAAAGCTCAGGAAAAGCCAGCTAAAAAAACAACCCGAAAAGTGACAGTCAAGGCTTCTAAATCTGTGGCGAATAAGGCCAAGCCAGTAGCGAAAGCTAAGCCAGTAGTGAAGGCTAAGCCGGCTAAGGCAGTGAGTTCTCGAAAAACCACTAAACCAGCCGCCGCTTCGAAAGTTGCAAAAAGTGCGACGAAAGCGAAGATTGCCGGTTCAGCTAAAAAGCCTGTTGTCAAAAAGACAACAACCGCCAAAGGCAAAGCCCAACAGTTATCTCCTGTGATCCAAGATGCCATTCAACGGTTTGTAAAAGCTGGTAAGCCCTTTAAAAGCAGTGATGTTGCCTTGGAGGTTATCAAGAAGAATCCGGCTTTCAAGGAAAACTCCGTCACAACCGCGACTTTTAAGGCCCTTGGACAAACCAATATTAAATATAAACTGATGAAAGAAGGGGTTGGCAGATCCTATAAGCTCTATACCCCATAATCATCAATCAAGTGATTTCAGAGCAGGTTGTCCTCTGGGCAACCTGCTTTTTTAATATGCTGTTATAAAATGGATGCTTGGTGAGGAACTAAAGCCTAGGCAGCAATTCCCTGCCTGGAGGAGTTATTAAAATAAAGCTTCGTGCAAAAATGCCATATCATGAATAACGCTAAGGCGACGTTGGCCAACGCATTGATAAGATGGTTACCAGAGGATTGAGCAGATGAGCGGCAAATCTCTGGCATTGGCTCAACAATCCTGGGTGGATAAGGCATTCTACATCAAATCTGTTAAACTCTTTGTGAGTTTGTCACTATTTGCCCTCTTAGCGGCTTCTTATCTGGGTCGATTGACACCGTTAATTATCATATTCTTTCTGGGGTTAGTGATTTCATCACCGCTTTTGGTTCGGCGAGAACGAAGCCTATATTGGATATGGCTTGTTGCATTTCCCTTTCTGTATTTTGAGCCCTTTAGAATCGCGACCTTGATTTTGGGCGAAAAATCTAACCTGCTCATTCCATTGCTGTTGATGGCTTGTGTACCTGGTATTTTATTATCTTTCTTGACCCGCATTGAGGATTACCAAAAGACAGTACCCATTACAATACCCCTGTGGCTATTAGCTTTTGCCTTTTTTACAAATTTTTTCCGATTTTTTTCTTTGTTTCACCCGGAATATCTCATCCGGGACTTTGGTTTTGTACTTTTAGCGCTGTTTTTTTCCGTATCGACCTGGCGATTTCTCAACGAAAACGGGGTGAACAAAAGAATCGTATTTAACAGTCTTTTCGGTCTGGGTATGGCCAATGTCATTGCCATTATTCTTGAATATGCCCTTCATTTTGGTATGGTCGATGCTGGCGGGTATATCCGTCCGATGGGAATATTTGGCTTTCCGATTGAAGCCAGCTTTATGGCTTCAATTGAATTGATATTGGGATTTTATGCTTATTTTAACGCGCTTGACTCCACACATCGTCGGCTCTATGGCCTGGCATCATTATTGATCCTTTTGGCTTGCCTGATGACGTTAACAAAAACGACCATTCTGCAATTGGTTGTGCTCATAGGAGCTTGGGGGCTTTTTCTGCCAAAGGCCATGCGGAAAAATGCAACGTTTTTTGTCTTAGCATTAGGCCTGTTTTTTGCCTTTTGGGAAGGATTTCTGGATCATGGGGCTTTGGTTTCTCAACTGACCAGCCGTTTTGATCAAAGCGATACCCTGAATATCAGGGAGCGGGCATGGACGATTGTCATGTCTAACTTGGATCTTAAAACGATTCTTTTTGGTCAAGGCTGGCTAAGCGCCAACGAATTATTGGGGATTCACAACTATAATTATGGTCTTTTTCCAATCAGTCTTGCGGATCCGGAAGGGCCTTTTGCCATTCATACACATAATGCGTACATTAGTTATCTTTATCAATTGGGAATATTGGGTTTATCCGTGACGTTTGCCTATTTCGGTATCATGCTCAAAGGCCTCTATCGACTGCTGAGAGAAAATAACCATTATCTCAAACTTTCCAATCTGGCCATTTCAACAACCTGTCTGATGTTGCTATTTGGTAACTTAACGGGAAGTCCTAATGAACAATACATGCAGCTTTATTTAGCAGTTACGCTTTTGCTGTTTGCTTATCAAGCCAAATGGTTTCAGGCAGCCGATAAAAAGGTAACCCCAAATTCATCCTGATGCTTTATGTTTCTGGAAAATAAATGGGTTTGCCGGTGGAGTGTACAAATGGGTTAGCTCAAAATTGGTATGAGTTTGTTAGCAACACAAGATAAACTTGAAAGACAGCATAGATGAAAATGAAGAGGGTGCTGTTGAAGCACAAAAAAAGGAGAGCCGGATGATGAAGGATATTGAAACATCGGAAATGAAGCTGGGTATTAACAAACCAGGTAACAACCTTTTGTATTGGCTTTCTATTGGTTCAATTGGATTGTCTTTGGTTCTTTTACTGTCGAAGAAAAACGCCTTAGCTAACTTTGTCGGGCTTTGGGCGCCCACATTTTTAGGCCTTGGTGTCTATCTGAAAGAAAACAAAATCTTGGAATATCAAAAAAAGGAGCGTTCTTTGAGCGCCTGATCTCTCATCATCCTCTGGAATATTTTGCCTACAATCAAAGCGCCTAGCAGAAAGAGCAGTTACCTAATGACTGTTACATAGGGAATTCTCTAAAATTTTTGCTTGATTAAACATTCGGCTTCGTGCAAAATTATATATGAAAGTAATATCTGTCTGAGCTTTCAGACAGCTCCCGTTGTTGGATAGGGTCTCGTTAGGATAACTGGCAACAAGTGAATACCGAGTGCAAACGGCAGGTAGCCTTATTTCTATTTGATATCAATTACGTCGGCGTTTCTCGAATTGCCAATGATATGCCCCCTGTAAAATTTGTTTTGAGATGCGCTCCATGACGGAAACGTTTACGGAACAAGGCCAGAGTACCCTTCGAGTCGCTATTGTTGAAGATTATGAGTGGGCACGGATAGGCCTTACAGTGGCTATCGAGCAAAAAAGCGATCATAAAATCATCGCCTTTGCTGAAAATGGCGATGATGCGGTCCAAATGGCGCATGAAGCGCAACCAGATGTTATCCTGATGGATATTGGACTGCCCATTCGAGACGGTATATCGGCCACAGGGCAAATCAAGTTAGAGCTTCCTCAGATCAAAATCATGATGTTGACTTCGCATCAGGACATTGAAGAAGTATATTCAGCCCTTGCTGCAGGGGCTGATGCCTATTGTATGAAAGATATCCGCATTGAACAATTGATTCAGGTGATGGCCATGGTGACCCAAGGTGCTATTTGGCTGGATCCAGGTATTGCCTCGATGCTATCCCACATGCTGGCAACACGATCCCCCTTGGCAAAATTAACCAATGCCCAGGGCGATAAGTCTTTACTAAAGGCAAACCTGACAAAACGGGAGATTGAGGTACTTGAGCTGATAATTCAGGGCAAAAGCAACAAGGAAATTGCGCAGATCCTAAATATTACGACCAATACCGCCAAAATTCATGTCAGCAATATTATCCAAAAAATGGAAGTGGATGATAGAACACAGGTGGTCATTAAGTCATTGCAAGGCGGCTTTTTTGACATTAAAAAGGATTCGCCTTCATAGGGGTTAGCTTGAATATTCGATGATGTTGCTACTATGGCGCGTTCGTAGGCATTGTCGGTTATTTATCCGTTTCTGGGCCGTTTTGTTGGATCATTCAGGCTATGCGCTTTAAAGGGTGTTCTTGGCCTAAAATGTGAATTTTTATGAAGGGGCTATTATCCGCTTGGCTTGCTCCTTTGGGGGACTTCATGGAAACAACATTATGCTAATTTTAACTTCTCATCAAATCAGACGATACTTTCTCCACTGAACCCTTCACGTTCAAGTTAGGAGTGGCGTTATGACGAGAGGCTTCCCAAGAGGGGCTTTATTAGTACTCATGTTAGCGCTTTCGTTTGGTATGATGAGCTCGGCTGAGCCATCCAACGAGTCGGCAGGCACTTTTCAATTATCGGTATCCAAAACATCAGACTACTCTCAAAATCATGTTGCGATTGATGATCAATATCGAATCATTGGTGAAACCAATAATTTTGATATACCGAATTGTCGTCAGACCAAAGTATTACCCACCATGAAGTTTCCATTTGTCATCCAGGAAAATAAAGCGACCATGGGGCAGCCCATGCTGGTGATTGGTTCAATTCGAGGCATTAATACCCGAAAAGCCCATATTGCAGGCCAAAGTCATTCAACGTATATTAGCAGTCCGGTTGTCATTAAATTAAATGGAATCAGAATTTCTTACGTTTATATGAATGGTGAAAATATTGCGGTCAACGTACCCTCTGGTGTTTTAAACCCAGGCGGTGTCAATGTGCTTCAAATTGAATCGGGTTACTATTTTCCGGAAGAAAATCAAATTGCTTATGATAATGTCCAGTTCAAAGATATCAATTTAAACCTTTAAGGAACCTCAGGACGTTTTAAGCTTGCTGAGAGCTGTTGATACAACGTGTTAAGGTGGTCCTGGAGGAATAAGCTCTCAGTGGCCCCGGCTTGATCGAATGATGTCAGAAGCGTTCCTACGGACTGAGCAAATGCTTCCAGTTGATGAAGTCTATCCAGAACCTGTTTGCCGGATTCGGATTGGGTTAACGCTTCACGAGCACATTGCCCATTGTCCTGTATGATAGGGTGATGCAGCAGGCTCCATTCCCAACTGGCTTCCTTGGCATAAAATGCCAGCGCATCTCTTAACACGGCCGCATTCACGTGTAGTGATTCAGTTGCTTGAATATAATCCCCATATTCGCCGCAGCAAAGTTTATATTCTTCTTCCACGGTGTGCAGATCACAGCGTAACGTCTGGTTCTCTTTCTCCAATACAATGATGCGTTCAATCAGCTTGCGGCGGGTTGCTTCAAAGCTTTCCAGTTGACGGACAGTTTCAATGAGAACTGAAATATCTTCTTCAGGATTATCATTTCGAATGGCGGCAATGGCTTCTCGAATGGCCTGATCATAGCCACAGGGAATAATGGTCGGATCATCCTGACTTTCTTGATCTGCTAACTGTCTACGAACTTCGTATTGCGTGCCTTTGTCTC
>JANWKX010000085.1 GCA_025451145.1 Vampirovibrionales bacterium | reverse complement strand
TCGTTTGGAAAGGAAATTCTATGTTTGCTGTTAAGTTTTCCGGCCGAGGTGTGGTCCATGGTACGGTATCAGAAGTAAAGCACGATAAACATGTCCGGCAATTACAACAAGTGGTTGATCAGCTTCAGCATAGGTTTGACACGGAACTTCCAAAAGAAGCTGAAGTTGTTTTTCATAATTCGGAACGATCAGCATTTGATTTTGGAGGGTGGGCGCCACCCAACCTGCCAACGAAAACCGATCAGGCTTCACTCTTTTACAGCCAAGGGCCAATATATTATGACGGTGAGGATTACAAAGTTCGTATTGATCTTCAGCCTCGTAAAATGGGGAGAGCTATGGGACTGGGACAGGAATCCCTTCAAGCTTTTGCAGAACGAGCTTTGGCTGAAGCTAAGCGAAGGGTGGACGATGCCAAATTCTTTCGAAATTATCGTTCAGATGGTCGCTGTAAATTGATTGCCTTGAAGTTAGCCAATCGTTTGAAGAGCAACGGATTTCCCAATGTTGAGGGAGGGGTAACCACAAACTCTCCTTATTACCCCCATATTAAGGATTATAATGGTGTTCTGCTGATGGTTGACCCGGCTGAAATTCCAAAAGCAAAAGCTGCTTTAGAAGAACTCGGCTGTAAGGAAGATACCGCTAATCCTGCTAAAGGCGATAATCGGGCTAATCTTCTTTATGATGATATCTCGGTTCGGCTTTACCCAAAGACCGAGCGACATCTGTCTGTTAGAAGTCTATCATTCTACTCTTATACAACCCCGCAGGTTTATAAGGTATCTGACTAAAATTCAGACGGCAAGTTCGCCAATCTCTTAAAAAAAGATCATGACATGTTAAAAGCCCCTTGGTGTTATCGCACAGAGGGGCTTTTGCGATAAATGATGGAGCGCTCATTACCATGGCTCCAGGTTTTCAGAATTTAAGACAATAAGCTCTGATAGGCCTGGTAGGTCATTTGTGCGGCGGTTTCGTAAGAAAAATGCTGTGCTTCTTCAGGGCTTGGCCTTAACGTCATTGGCTCGTGATAGGCTTTTAAAATGGCCTGACGAATGGATTTGACATGATACGGATTGCAAGGATGGCCATACCGATGAAAGCCATAGTACTGAACCGGGCAAAAGGCCTCGCTGGACACCACAATCTGGCACCCGGAAAATAAAGCTTCCAATGAAGCCAACCCAGGAGACTCTCTAAAAGAAGGTAGCAGATGAACTTTGGCCTGTTGGTAGTATTGAAAAATTGCTTCATAAGGAACTTCTTCGATAAACTTCACATTGCCCCGGCGCTCTGCCAATCGCTTTAAGCTATCGAAATAAGCTTGATTCCCCGCTCTGCCGATAAAAAGAATCGGAATCTCCGGATAAGGCATCAAGGCCCGAAGGACGTTTAACTGATTTTTGGTGGGCTCTATGCGCCCTACTTGAATCACACCGGATCGGGTGGCTTCTGGGCCAATATTGAGATTATTTTGCTCAAAGGCATTGGGAATCACATAGGATTTACGCTCCAGATCAGCGCAATTGATCGAAAAGGCTTTACCCAAAATGGAGAGTTCCTCCGGGGAGTTGGGCAAGAGAATATCCGCATTCAGTAGGGCTTGGATTCGTTTATCGGGTTTTTGGTTGAAGGCACGAACCATTTTTTTAACGACAGGCGATAGTTTTTTAAAGTTGAGCAATGAGGCCCATGGGTGCTGAGGGGTCATACCATAGGTCTTAAACAGCCAGTTGATGTAGCTGGCGTGAGACATATCCCAGTAAATCGTGGATAAGGCAATCTTCTGTCCGTTTTGACGCGCTGCCTTCATAAACTGAAGGGTTTCATCAATGGTTTGCAAGTTAAACACATGGACAATCGAGGCATCCGGGTGTTGATTAATCTCTTCAGGACGAAGACAGATAGCAATTTCAAGGCCAAACTGAGATTCCAACTGGGCCTTGGTATTGAGCATTTGTTCTGTGTCGCCGCCACGCTTTGTCATGCAATCTTGGCGGTTGGCAAATAGGACTTTCAAAGGGCGGGCCATCAATGCGATAACCTTTAAACGCAAAGGCTTTGGGACATTATAAATCAAATCGCATTGCCTGATAAGCCCGGCATGAGAACCCTCCTGATTCGGTAAAATGATGAATCGAAAATGGCGATTAAAGACTACTTTTATCGTTTGGTTACCGTCTTGGGTGATTTATCTGAATGACATTCCTCTTATATCCAATACCTCATTGGTTAGAACAGGCATAAAATATAAGCAATATAAGATATTTTAGTGCTTGGTTCTGTATGAAGCCCTTCAATGTTTTAAAACAAGGCGTTATGATTACTCTTTTGGCTCTTGGCATGGTAATGCTCAGTTCATGCTTGTCTGCTCCCTTCAGTCATACCCAAAAAACCACGATTACGCCTTCGCCTTTGTTCGAGCGGCCGGTTGCCAGATCACCCTATTCGGGCAGTTTTGATCGCGTGAATGGCTTTTATATTCAAAGTCAATCCACCCGAGGAACCATTGTTCCAGGTCGCAATATGCCTCAACCTCAACAACAGCCAACAAATGTTTCCCAAAATGTCCTAAAAGCGCAAAAGTCGCAATTCAGTAATCGAAGTGAGGCAGTTGCGGGGCAAGAAGAGGCGCAGGATGCCAGTGCCCGATATCGTAAAGCAGCCACAGAAAAAGCCCAATTTGAGCATAATATTCGATATTACGGATCCAATCAGGGACCTGGTGGTACCTACAATCAAAAACACCATCCTTAAGTGGCATTAACCCCGTAACATGCTTTAGCGCATAAAAAAAGCTTCTCTTGGAAGCCGATGCGAAATTTTGATTGATAAAATATGTATCGGCAGCATTTTCTAAAACTTTAGCCCCAATTTGAAAATTTCTTAAATTGCGAAACTATTTTGAAAACTACCTATATTGCGCCTGGAAATCCCGATAGCTTAAGCGTTATTATCTTGAAATAACGGATTACAGCCTCAGCATTGATATGAAGAACTTGAGAAATTTGGATTACGGGCTTGTCGGAAATGGGCAAATCAATGCCTTGATTTCAGCCAGAGGAAGCATTGATTGGTGTTGCATGCCAAAGTTTGATAGTCACTCGGTCTTTGGCGGCATTTTAGATTCTGATAACGGGGGCTTTTTTAAAATCGAACCCTGCAGTGTTTACGGGACCGAACAACAGTACCTTAAAAATACCGTCATCCTCGAAACCAAGTTTTTTGGCAGGCAAAGCGCTTTTAGCCTCATTGATTTTTCGCCTCGTTATGCGCTGACGGATGGCATTTATAAACCCCCACAGCTAATCCGTTTGGTTGAGATCGCTAAAGAAGAGCCTGAAGCAAAGATCGTCTTTCAGCCGAAATTCAATTATGCTCGCGGTGAAACATCGCTGAGCATCGAACAAAATGCGATTGTGGCTGTTCACGGTAATGAAAAGATATATCTATACAGTAACATTGACTATCAGGCTATTTTGGATGGGCAGGTTGTTCATTTGACACAAGGCACTTATTTTTTAGTATCTTATGGTGAGCCCATTGAGGGCATCAGCTACGACTATATTTTGGACAAATTCAGGAGAACCACCAACTATTGGCGGACATGGGTAAAGCATTGCTATTTGCCACCCAAGTATCAAAATGAAATTATTCGCTCCGCATTAACGCTTAAGCTATTGGTGTTTGATGACACGGGTGCTGTTATTGCGGCGCCCACAACCAGTATTCCTGAAATCTGGAACAGTGACAGAACTTGGGATTATCGATATTGCTGGATGCGGGACTCGTATTTTATCGTGAATGCGTTGATGAAGCTATCGCAATTTGAAGAACTGGAAGGATTTACGGGCTATCTTAAAACGATTTTGGGCAGAAAGATGGCAGAAAGCAATACCATCGATTATCTTCGCCCTCTGTATACGCTTTCAGGCACAGCCGTTCCTCCTGAGGAATTTCTGGATAACCTCAGCGGGTTTAATGGCGGGGTGCCGGTTCGAGTTGGCAACAATGCGACAACTCACTTTCAAAACGACATTTATGGCGAATTGGTTCAGGCCTTAAGGCCCCTATTTTTTGATCAGCGAATTGTCAGAGAGGATATGGATCAGCTTTGGAAGATTATCGAACAGCTTGTCGAGTTGGCCGTGGATAAATTCGCTGAAGAAGACAACGGTATTTGGGAGTTTCGCAATGCCCGTCGTCATTATACCTTTTCAAAGCTGATGTGTTGGGTAGCCGTTGATCGTGGTGTACAAATTGCAAGACACTTATCTCGTCCTGAACAACGCCGTTGGCTAAGGCTTCGGAATTGGATGAGGACAGAAATTCTCAATAACGCCTGGAATCCGGTGGCACAAGCATTTACGCAATCCTATGGCTCTGAGCATCTGGATGCCAGTACATTACTCATGCCTTATTATGGGTTCATTTCCGCTAAAGATCCCCGAATGAAAAGCACCATTATGCAAAGCGAGAAACTGCTCATGAAAAATGGGTTGGTTTTTCGCTATACCAATGAGGATGATTTTGGTATACCTCATAATGCGTTTACCATTTGCACATTTTGGCTGATTGATGCCTTATCGCTAGCTGGTGAGGCTAAAAAGGCCACACAATATTTTGAGAATATCCTGAAATATGGGAATCATTTGGGGTTGTTTTCAGAGGATATTGATCCCCAAACCGGTGTTCAGACAGGAAATTTTCCCCAGGGCTACACCCATGTGGCTATTATTAACACTGCCATGAAGTTGAATAGCCATACTTTTAACTTGGCAGTATAGTCCTGATATTGCCGTTAATCAGTCTTGGGCATGAGTCAAACCATTACAGCGCCTTATTCACACACGCCGTTAATTTTAAATAATCGTCGTTTGATTGTTGTTTCCAATCGAGAGCCTTATCATTTGGTCCGGGAGGCAAATACCTTACGGTTGGAAAAAACAACAGGCGGCCTGGTTTCTGCGCTTGATCCCGTTTTACAAAGTACTCAAGGACTTTGGATTTGCTGGGATTCTTCCAATAATAATTGCCGTTTTGATGAGCTTTGTCGTCTGGCGGAGCTCAATAATATCGAAATCCCCTATGAAATCGCTCCGATTAAGTTAACGGAAGTCGATGTGGCAGGCTATTATGATGGATTCTCAAATCGTCAAATCTGGCCCCTCTTTCATTATTTTACGTCACGCTATGCCTTTGATGAAGGTGATTGGGATTCCTATTATCAGGTCAATCGCAAGTTTGCCCGAGCCGTGATAGAGAAGGCCTCTCCCGAGGATCTCATCTGGATTCAGGACTACCATCTCATGCTCGTACCACAATTGGTGAGAGAGGCCAGCCCGGATTTTAATATTGGCTTTTTTTGTCATATCCCCTTTCCGCATTATGAAGTGTTTCGGATGCTGCCGACCCGAAAAGAAGTGCTTCATGGCATTCTTGGGAGTGACCTGATTGGGTTTCACACGCCGAGTTATACGCGTTATTTTATGGAATGCGCTGAAAAACTGCTTCCCGGCCAAGTGAGCATTGTGGATTCCAACACGTTGGTCTATAAAAATCGGCGGATTATCATCCAAGATTTTCCCATTAGCGTGGATTTTGATCATATTAATGGGCTGGCCTCTCTGCCTGAAACCGAGGAAGCTGTGCAACAGCTTAAGCAATCCTTTCCTCATGGCGAAATTATTGGCCTGGGCGTCGATCGCCTTGATTATACCAAAGGCATACTGGAAAGACTGGAATGTATTTCGATGTTTTTTGAGCGATATCCTGAATATCGTAAACGTCTGGTCTTTATCCAAATTGCGGTTCCCAGCCGGATAAAGGTTCAGGAATATCAGAAAATGAAACAGGAAATCGATGAAGCGGTGGGCCGAATCAATGGACGTTATAGTGAAGATGGCTGGACGCCGATTCATTATTTATACAGAAGCTTTCCTTTAGAGGAACTGGTTGCTTATTATCGGGCAGCGGATTTTGCCCTTGTTAATCCGCTAAGAGACGGTATGAATCTGGTTGCGAAAGAATATTGCGCTGCCCATCCTGATTATCATGGGGTGCTGATCCTCAGTGAGATGACCGGGGCAGCCCATCAACTGAAGGCCAGTTTTTTGGTCAATCCTTACGATCATCCCGCTGTTGCAGAAGCCATCTATCGGGCTATTAATGCTTCCTCCGAAGAAAAAAGTATCCGCATGGAAGTATTGCGACAAAATATTCAAGAAAATAATATTACACGGTGGTTAAAAAATTATTTATTGACTTTTAATGATGCCATTAAGCTTAGACGATACGCTTTCCAATAGACCGCTTATCTTGATGTCGGATTATGACGGTACCTTAACGCCGATTACCGCCGATTATACCAAGGCGCAGATTTCGGATGAAGGGCTGACCCTGCTAAGGCAGGTGGCGAATACACCAGGAATACAACTGGCTATTGTCAGTGGCAGAAGTGTGCCGTCGCTACTTCATTTTCTCAGAAGCCTGGTGGGTGAACCCATTTACCTGGTGGGTCTTCATGGCGGCGAGATTTACAATATGCAAAACGGCCAATATCTTCTTCAACCCTCGCCATCGTATATCGGGAGTGTCCAAAAATTAAAAGACGATTTAATAGATGCTAAAGTGGATGCCCTTCCAGGAATTATGATTGAAGATAAAGTCTACTCTTTAGGGCTTCATTACCGGAAAGCCTCGGAGTTAGATGCAGAATTGGCTCTGAACCAGCTTAAAAAAGGGATGCATATGCTATCTTTAGCTTCAGAATTCACCCTTCGCCCTGGAAAGCAACTTTTGGAAGCTGTCCCCAAAGCCTTCAACAAGGGAACCGGGATTGATCGTTTAATTGATTTGTTGAAAGGACACTTTGAAACGACGCCTGCCAAAATCTATTATGGTGATGATATTACGGATTTCGACGCTTTTAGGGCGATCAAAAAGTACCCGGAAGGCTATGCCGTTTATGTCGGCCCGGTATTGCCACCCAGTGCGCCAGCGGTTGATTGTTGCTTAAAGGATGTCCAGGCCGTTTATGATAGCCTGA
>JANWKX010000084.1 GCA_025451145.1 Vampirovibrionales bacterium | reverse complement strand
GTTCCAGGACGCCTAGAAAAATGTTGTTCAGGATCCAGGCAATGCTGAATATGGTCAAATCCTTTGGATAATTGCTGAATCTCTTGGGGGCTTGCGCCTTTTTGAGCTGCAAAGCAAATGGGTGATTTTGGGTAGGGGATATGAACATCGGTGAGGATCAGGATTTTAAGGTCAGGATTTGAGAGGGGCTGGGGTTGAAAATCGTGGATGTTCAAAAGATCACCTCCGCCAATGGGGTGGGCGATCAAACGGTGTTCTGAATCATAGAATCGCCATCCTAAGCCTTGAAGGAAACCTACTCCACCATCGGTAGACGCGCTGCCCCCCACTGTCAAAATAATTTGCTCAAGCTCGGTTTGGGATTGGCTTAACTGTTGAAACAGCTCACCAATACCATAGGAGGTTGCCGTCATGGGGTAGCGCTGTTGGCCAGGGAGTAACCGCAAGCCATGAATTGCGGCGGCTTCAATGACAACCGTCTTAAGCGGTGACGACCGGAGATAGGTGGCTTGAATCATGGATTCTCCCACAGGCCCATGAACGGGTGCGTTTTGGGTAAACCAGATCGTGGGTTCAACTAATTGAAGGACCTGAAGGAAATCATCGCCACCATCAGACCAGGGAAGGGTGAGAACTTGCCAATTGGGATGTCTGCTTTCAATGGCATCACCAATCACCTGGTTCACTTGAAGACTTGTTAAGGCTTCTTTCCAGGCGGATGAACATATTAAGATCCTTGAGTTAGGCAATATCGCTCCTTTTGGTTTGAATGTATCGATCATCAGGAGTTAGATCTATGACATTCCTCAACCCTTGGGTACAATAGGAGATATGCGACGCTATCGATGGTCTGCTTTCCTGTTCATGCTGTGGCTCATCTTTCAGATGAGTGCCATTGGCATGGCGGATCAATTGAATGGTCTTCAAATCGAACCTTATGATCATCATATCAATATTCTATTGGATATGAAGTCTCCTCAGGCCTATCAAATTCAGCAATCCGGTGGGCATGCCCAGACCAAAGCCATTTTTCTGCCGAATGCGAGGCTGCCTAAGGCTTTTCAGGAAACGGGCTTGCCCGGCATCACCAGTCCCGAAACCGGGATAACAGCATCGATCCAGCAATCCACTTCAGGGGTTAAAATTCTACTTCACGGAAGCCCTCATCAATTGGCCCAACTCCAGGTTCGGTTCTCTCAGCCTACGGCTTCTGAAATCCCAAGGCCACAATCCCCCTTGGCACTGTCACGTCCTCCCCAGCCCAACGTAAAGGGTTTATACCATGCTTTAGGACATCAATTGGCTTCCCGACAGGCGGTTCATCCCATTCGTAAGCAGCCCGTACCCATTGCCAAAGTGCCTCAAATGAGGGTTCCTGGAATTGTGGCCAAAGCGATTCCCATCGCCACTCATCCTGTCCAAGTTCATCCGGCACCGGTGAAACCCATGGCGCCTCAGCCTGAAAAGGTCGCCATGGCCCCGCCAAAAGAAGTGCCCAGTGCCCAACCGAATCCCAATCTCCCTAAAATCCAGGTCAATCAGCCAGAAGAAGAGGAAGAAGGCTATAACCTCTTAGCGCATGCCCAGGAGCATACCGAAGAAGCTCCCTCGGCCCAAGGTCTTTATCCCCCAACGCCCAAAGCAAAATCAGCTCAGTTGGGTTTCTCTCAGGCGATTTTAACCTGGGTTTTGGTCTCCAGTGGCCTATTCCTTGGGTTGATTGGTCTGGCCATCGGGTTTGCCCTCTGGTTCAAAAAACGACACAAGGTCCAGAAAGAATCTTTCCTGGAAAGCCCTGGTGTTCCCCTGGATGAATTCTTTGAGTCTGCTGGAAAAGCGGCACCCCAGCCTGAAGCCTTCAAAGAGTATATCAAAGCGAAAAAGCCTGCCGTTTCGCCTCAGCCTACGGTCATGCCTGCTCCTACGCCTACCCCGACAAAAGCAAAAACCGGTGCAACGCCTCCTACTATCAAAAAACGGGAAGTTCATTATCTCATTCCGCCTGTTAAAACCGTCTCTGAAGCGGTTAAAACCAGCTTAGGCAGCAAAGCGAATCCCTATCTTTCTACGCCGTTTCAAATGCCTAAAAAGCCCTTCTCAGCCCAAAGCAACCAACGGCCTCGAGTGGGTAACGCGTTGCCGCCGAGGCCAACACCCTCCAAGACCTTTAACCAGCTTTTACAATCCTAATGCCAACTTGAATTCATTCGTGGCAAACTAAGAGTGGATCGGTTGTAGGCCATCATGAAAACGTTGATTATTCTGAATGAAAGAGCTGGGAATCACTCAGCCAAGCACCTTCAAGAGCTGATTGCTTCTGAATTGAAGCATTACCCTGTTCATCGCAGGCAGGCGGTTGAAGTCTTTATCCCTGAGACCATTGAAAGCCTGCATCAAGAAATTCGCTCCCGACAAGATCAGCTTGAGCGGGTAATTGCTGCCGGCGGGGATGGCACAGTCCTTCAAGTGATCTCTGCCATTCGCCCTTATCCTCATTTAAAATTGGGGATTTTGCCGGTAGGGACGGGGAATCGTTTGGCCAGTAACCTGGGGATTCCACTTCACTTAAAGGGTGCTTTGGATACGGCATTGAATGGTGAGCCCTATTGGATCGATATTGGCCGAATCAACAACGGCTATTTTGCCTTGATGGCAGGGGCTGGGCTGGATGCAGAAATTATGGACAAGGTCTTACCCGGTGAAAAGAAGGCCATGGGGATATTTGCGTATTTTTGGCAAGGCGTCAAACGGGCGTTTGAAATGCCCTATGCCATCTTTGAAATTGAAGCCGACGGGCAACGGATTCGGGCCCGAGGGATTGGGGTTGTGGTGGCCAACGCTGGGAACCTGCTTGGTCGATACTTTACCCTGACCCCTGGTGCCCAAGTGGATGACGGGCTTTTGGATGTCTGTATTTTAGCTTCCAGAAACCGAAGCGATTATTGGACAGCCATCATTCAGATTTTGTCTCAAGAGCATCGTGGCATTCACCAAAGCGGGCTACGACACCTTCGGGCAAAGCATATCCGAATTAGAAGCCGTCCAAGGGTTAAAACCCAAGCCGATGGCGATGTCATTGGCATTACCCCCATCGAGATTGAGGCAATTCCCAATGCCGTTGCCGTCTACGTGCCCAAACTCAAAAAACAAGGCAATCTTCTGACAGAATCCCTTCATGCGGCAGCCGAGCATCTCAAAAACGTCATTCAGGACTTGTTGCCCCCTAAATTTTAGTGCCAGTTTGTGGCATTGGGGGAGGGCCTGTCCGGATGCGCACGGGCGTTTTCAAAATTGTGGATAATAAGCTGGGCATCGCTCTGGCATTGGCTGCCTTGGAGATGAACCTTGGTTTGAGGCAAATCGGAATCAGGGGCTCCCACGAAAATCGTGGGGTATAACTGAGGCTTTCCTTTTACAAAGACAATCGATGGCGGATCTTGGGGGTCGGTTGAGGTCAGTGTGTACTTGACCCAGCCTGTATCCGGTGCTTCGCTTCGTTCAATTGTCGTATGGGTCCCATCAATGGAGGCTTTCAATCGCTGTGGGTCTTCAAACGTAAAAAGGCTATACCGAGACAGACGCTTGATATAGGCTCTGATATCAGCACCAGGGCTATCCAGTAAACGAGAAAACCGCAGCGTTAGTAATGGGTTTGAAAAAACGCGTAAAGACATGATCACTCCACGAATGCTTCATCCCAGGCAAAGCAGGATGATCCTTATACTACTGTAGTCGGAAGTAAAAATGAACGCATTGTGAGGAAGGATTAAGGTCTTAATCGGCCCATAAGGCGTGGGAAAGGAATGGTCTCCCGAACGTGGTGTAATCCGCAAATCCAGGCCACCGTTCGCTCAATCCCTAAGCCAAAGCCGGAATGGACAAAGGTGCCATAGCGTCTTAAATCCAGGTACCAATCAAAGGCTTCCATGGGCAATTGATGCTCTTGGATCTTGTGGGTCAGAATATCCAGGTTATCTTCCCGCTGGCCCCCTCCAATGACTTCGCCATAGCCTTCTGGGGCGATCATATCGACATTTAAGGCGACTTTAGGGTTTTCAGGATCGGCCTTCATGTAAAAGGCTTTACACTGGGCCGGGTAACGGTGAATAAAGACGGGGCGATCAAATTGTTGGGAAATGACGGTCTCTTCATCGCCACCAAAGTCTTCTCCCCAGGGGACTTGTTGTTCCGGTGTACCTTTCTCCTTCAGGATCTGGAGGGCTTCATCATAGGTGATTCTGGGGAAAGGCTTTTGGATGTTCTCTAATTTGGAGATATCCCGTTCTAAAACGTCTAACTGACGACGGCAAGTTTGAAGCACATGTTGGACAATGTAAACCACAAAATCTTCAGCCAGGTCTATATTATCATCAAGGTTATTAAAGGCGACTTCCGGTTCAACCATCCAGAATTCCGTTAAATGCCGCCGGGTTTTGGATTTTTCTGCCCGAAACGTAGGTCCAAAGCAATAGGCTTTTCCAAAGGCCGCCGCCGCGGCTTCCATGTAGAGCTGACCACTTTGGGTTAAATAGGCTTTTTCTTCAAAATACTCGGTTTCAAATAAGTTGGTTGTGCCTTCACAAGCGTTCGGCGTGAAAATCGGCGCATCCACCAGGGTGAACCCGTTCTGATCAAAATAATTGCGAACCGCCTGGATAATTTGGGAGCGAATCTGCATAATGGCGTGCTGGCGTGAGGAGCGAAGCCACAGGTGGCGATGATCCATTAAAAAAGCTGTTCCATGTTCTTTTGGCGTAATGGGATATTCCTGAGCTTCGTTCAGGAGTTCAAAGTGCTTAACAGCGATTTCATAACCCAAGGGGGAGCGCTCATCCCGTTTAACGGTACCGATAATTTGAATAGTGGACTCTTGAGGAACGGTGTCTGCCTGTTTAAAGACCTCTTCTGAAAAGTCCCCTTTAAACATCACGCATTGAATGGTTTCTGTTCCGTCCCGAACCTGAAGGAAGTGCAGTTTTCCGCTGGAACGCTTATTGTAAAGCCAACCCAACAGGCAAACCTCTTGATCCACATAATTTCCAATCTCGCGAATGGTCACTCGAGGTGCTTGACATTGAACCGTAGACATTCTAGCCTCCTATTCTTCCCAAAGATGCTATGAGTGTACCCTAAAATTACGCGGAAGAGGATCTCTCGTCTTGGGACTTGGGGCCGGTGTCATAAATCCATAGCCAGAGAAATACATTGAATAACCCAAAAAGATAGCCCCCAAGAACATCGCTAAGATAATGAACGCCTAAAATAATACGGCTGAGGCCAATCAAGATAATGAGTATCAGAAAGGCCCCCAGGCAAAGGCCTCGATGGGGTTGGGGCACATGGCGGGCAATTAAAATCCCGATTAATCCATACAAACACACCGATATTGTGGCGTGCCCTGACGGAAAGCTATAGGTCAAATGATGCAGCACCTTTTCAGCCCCAGGCGGCCTGTGTCGGTGAAACAGATCCTTCAAGCCTTCGATTAACAGCATGGTCCACGTGCTGCAAAAAACAACGATCAGGCATTCCCATAACCATTGCTGGAACAGAATTCCCAAGACTAACAGAATGCAGCACAGCATAAACCCAAAATAGCCTTCGCCCAGTTGAGTCACCCCGTTAAAAAATCGAAAAGTCCCTAAGGAGACGGGGTGGGCTAAAAAATATTGGACAATCTGTGAATCCCACGGAAAGCGATGAAGGATGAAAACGGCATTGATCAACGCCAAGAAAAGAATCAAGATGACTCCCAGGCTGATGCTTTGTCCCACATGGGAATCAGGACTGAGTCGTTTCCAAAGGGCGTGAAAAGATGTTTCAGATGACACAAAACCTCCTGAATGAGTCTATTTTAAGGACTGTCAGGCTGATAAAGCCTCCCGATAACCCCTCCGAGTCTTTGCGCTTCCGACCAGAATCATCAAAGGGATTAAAGGCTTTCTCGTTAGCCTTCGTGTACAATAAAAATACTTTACGTTTAGAGAAAGGGGGATACCCCAATCATGAAACAGCTCCTCATCATCCTTGCAATGATAGGCCTGATTATCCTGGGGCACTTTCAAATGGCCAATTTTGACAGCTATTTTTTGATGGTGGCATTAATCAGCTTCCTGGTCATTGCCCATGAACTCGGTCATTTTTGGGTGGCCAAAAAAGTGGGGGTGAGAGTAGAGCGTTTCGGATTTGGCTTGCCCATTGGCCCGACATTACTGGAAAAGCAAGTGGGTGAAACAAAATTTTGTCTGCATCCGGTATTGTTAGGCGGTTATGTTTCATTCCCGGATGATGACCCGGATTCTGACGTTCCGCCGGATTCGCCGGAACGTTTTGAGAACAAGCCGATTCCGCAGCGGGTGGCCATTGCCATTGCCGGTGTGACTGTTAATTTTATCCTGGGCTATCTCATTATGGTCGCCGTTATTGGTATCTGGGGTTATCCGGGTGATTACTATGTCAAGGCCCAGCAGATTCTGTCGAATCAATCACCGGCAGCTCAAGCGGGCCTGATGCCTGGCGACTTGTTTATTAAAGCGGGCAATACCATCATTAAAAAACCGGATACCCTGATTCAATATTTTCACAGTCACCCCAATGAGCGTGTGCCCCTGACGATTGAGCGACAACAACAGGAAAAAACCATTTACATTACCCCCAACAAGGCCGGTAAAATTGATTTGGCCTTGTCTTTTTATCATAAATATGTGCCGGTGAAGCAGCCTGGTGAAGTCTTGACCAAGG
>JANWKX010000083.1 GCA_025451145.1 Vampirovibrionales bacterium | reverse complement strand
GTCATGACATGATTGAAAAAGCCGGCGGCCTCCATGGCTGGACGGGGTGGCAAAGACCGTTTTTGACCGATTCCGGTGGATTTCAGGTGTTTAGCCTCACCCACCTGAGAAAACTCACTGAAGAAGGTGTCACGTTCCGGGATCCCATTACTGGGCAAACGCACCAATTAACGCCAGAAAAATCCATGACCATTCAAAACAGCTTGGGAGCCGATATCATCATGGCCTTTGATGAGTGCCCGCCTTACCCTGCCACGTATGAGTATGCCAAAAATTCGATGGAAATGACCCATCGCTGGCTGGAACGATGCTTTCAAGCCCACCAGCGCCCACAGGATCAGGCCCTGTTTCCCATCGTCCAAGGATCCACCTATGACGATTTGCGGGCCCAAAGCGCGGCCTTTGTCCGGCAATTTGATGCCCATGGCTATGCCATTGGCGGTGTCAGTGTCGGAGAATCCAAGGAATGGGTGAAGAAAGTCGTGGAATTCACGGCCCCTTTATTACCCGAAGATAAGCCTCGTTATTTGATGGGCGTTGGTACTCCAGAGGATTTACTGGACGGCATCGCCATGGGCATTGATATGTTTGATTGTGTGAACCCGACTCGGGTTGCGCGTCATGGCGCATTTTTCCGATGGACAGGCCGTCGAAACATTAAAAACGCCGAATTCGAAGGCAACTTTGGCCCCTTAGAGGAAGGCTGTGATTGCTACACTTGCCAACATCATCATATTGCGTATATTCGGCATTTAATGAAGGTTAAAGAAGCCTCTGGGTCAACCTTGCTCTCCATCCATAATATTCGCTTCCTGATTCGTCTTGGTGAAGAGGCTCGAAAAGCCATTCTCGCCGGATCGTTTCAAACGTTCTACAATAACAAAATGGCCACGTTAATGCCCCCATTCAGTGAGGTGTCTGCTGGAAGTGAGCAAGTTCGGATTTGAACGGCGAAAACAATCGGACCGTCGGCAAGCAACCCGCCTGGGTAAATATGAACGCCGAAAGAATACCTGTGGCCAGTGCCAATTCTTTAAGCCTCAATCCGAGGTTTCAGGCCTTTGCCTTAAACATCAAAGCTTAATTAGCCCCCAAGATTTTGCCTGCGTCTGGTTTACACAAGACCAAACGCCCTAAATCATCGCTCAATTTTCTCACGCTTCTGCAAACTATCGCTTGAAATGCCTGATATTCCTTCGGGGTGAAAAACCTTCCTATATCAGCGTTTTTCATCAACTTGCCCAACTAATTGTTAATAAAATTTAACAAAATATCAAAAAAAGGCAATCTCTTTATTTTGATTGTTTTTATTTCAGTATAGAACGGTAGAGAGTGTGGAGTACAGAGAAGATGAGTTGGAATATTTATAATTACTTTAACTACTTTAGTGGTAACAACAATAACATCAATGGTTATGCCAATTGTATGCCTGCACAGCAAATGCCTTTTGAAGGGGCTCCTTGTGGCAATCCCTGGATGAGTTCCGGTTATGATAACTTTCAAACCAATTATATGATGGGCGGTCAATCCCCCTCTTATTATCAAGGTCCACAAGGGATCTGCCAGTACGGCAATGGCAACCAGTATGGTTTCGGAAATAGCAATCCCCAATTCAACCAAGGGGTTGGCATCGTCAATATGATGCTCCAAATGCTGGGTGGTTGTATGCGTAACCAGCAACCCCGCCAAGAGTATAATAATCGTCAAAATTGGAATGATAATGATTGTGATGATAGGACGCCCCCACCCCAACCGCAACCCCAGCCACAACCCCAACCGCAGCCACAACCCTGCAACAATCCCAGTGAAGTGTCACAAGTGTCTACGGTTTGCCAAAACGCAACTGAAGGTCAAATCTGGGGTGATCCTCACTTCGTCGGGTTCAACGGTGATAAGTATGATGTCCAAGGCCAAACCGGCAATGTCTATAACCTCCTAAGCGACAGTAACGTACAGGAAAACGGTCTGTTTAACGAATACAACAAAGAGAGTGGCATCAATACTGTCAATGAAGTGGGTCTGATGATCGGTAGCCAAGCCAACAACAGCAAGCTTGACTTCAAAGTAGGTGGCACACCAACCTTGAACGGACAAGCCTTAAATGATGGCCAAACCTACACCTTTGACTCAGGACTAGATGGTTACTCAGCCACTGCTCAGTGGAGTGCATCTTCCAAAACCCTGACTGTCAACTCTGGTGAATACCAATTCAACATCACAGACCAAGGCAAGTACCTGGATCAAAAAATTTATGAGACCAACTTGGGCCCTGAAAGTGATAAGGTTGATCCCAGCGGATTACTAGGCCAAACAGCCGTCCCTGGATTGGCAAAAGCGACTGCAACCGGCAATCAAGGCCAAGGTGTGATTCAAGGCACCGTTGCTGATTACCAAGTTCAAGGCAACAGCATCTACGGCATTGATAGCAACGCAACCTACAACAAGTTCCAAGCACAACTGCCCGTCACGGCAGCCCAAGCTATCGCCAATCAAAATAACGAATCCATCTACCTGACCTCCAACTAGGAACTAATCGGAGGTCACCCAAAGACAAGGCCTATCTAATTACTCTGGTCTTTGGATGAGTTCCAGCCGTGATTCAGCTCTCTGATACCAGAGTCACAGGCCGTTACTTCAAGTTTCTTTTCTACATCTCTACATTCACACATTCAAAAGCCCACTGTTTCCAGTGAGCTTTTCTTTTTTGAATCGAGAAAATAGTTAGGTCTATTTGTTTAAAACCGGCTGATTGGCCGCATTCATGGCAGACCCAGCTTTGAACCATCCAATTTGCTCTTCCGTCATAGAGTGATTCAAGCTCAACTCCACGGTTTGCCCGTTGGCCTGGTGAACCCGAATACGCACCGGCTGACCGGCCTTTACGTTTTTCAGATCCAGAAGATCGATCCGATCCCCTTTGCGAATCTTTTCATAGTCATTTGAATCAGCAAAGGTTAAGGGAAGAATCCCCTGTTTCTTCAGATTGGTTTCATGAATTCGGGCAAAACTTCTGGCGATCACAGCCTTAACCCCTAACAGACGAGGGGACATCGCCGCATGCTCACGACTACTGCCTTCACCATAGTTTTCATCACCCACAATCACACTGCCGCCAATTTCAGGATTATCCCGATATTCCATTGCTTTCAAGGCCCATGCAGAAACACCTCGTTCTTGACCTAAAATCGTCATGGGAATCGGTTCTGCAGGCTTATCGGTTTCAGCATCGACAGCAGCCAGAAGCATGTTATAGCTAATCCCGGACAAATGCCCTCTCAAGGGGAGCCATTGACGTCCAGCCGGTGAAATATGATCCGTTGTGGTTTGGCCTTTTGTCTTGAGTAAAACGGGCAAGTTCACATAGTCTTTTCCATCCCAAGGCATAAAAGGCGATAAAATCTGCAAACGATTGCTATCCGGGGCCACTGCCACTTGAACATCTTTACCGGTGACAGGCGGCTCAATCAACCCTTCTGACGTAATCGAAAACCCTTTAGGGGGAATATCCGGTGCAGTGGGTGCCTGCAGCTTAATCCCATCAATGGTATCGGTCATGGGGTTAAACCGAAGATCACCCGCTAAAGCAAAGGCCATGACCAGATCAGGGCTGGTTAAAAACGACAGTGTTTCTTTATGGCCATCATTACGTCCTGGGAAATTTCGGTTAAACGAACTGACAATGGAGTTGGCTTCGCCTTCTTTCAAGTTTTGTCTATCCCAGTTACCGATACAAGGACCACAGGCGTTGGCAAGCACCATAGCGCCAGCCGCAGCCAAATCATCCATCTGGCCATTATCCTTAATGGTCGCCATAACCTGGTGGGACCCTGGAGTAATCAAAAGCTGGGTTTTCGGCTTAATGCCTTTTTGAATGGCTTGGCGGGCAATATTGGCCACTCGCTCCAAATCTTCAAAAGAGGAATTGGTACAGCTGCCAATTAATGCCGCACTGGGAAATGATGGAATCCCTTCACTGGCAATATCTTTTGCAAATTGAGACAGCGGTCTTGCCTTATCCGGTGAATGAGGCCCTGTGACATGGGGCTCCAGCTTGGACAAATCAATTTCAATGACTTCGTCATAATACTCATGAGGATTGGCCTCGACCTCAGGATCGGCTTTGAGAAAGGCCGCATGGGCCTCCGCTAAGGCTGCGATTTCAGGTCGAGCGGTCGCTCTTAAGTAAGCCGCCATTTTTTCATCAAATGGGAATAATGAGGTCGTCGCCCCGAGTTCAGCACCCATATTGGTAATCGTCCCTTTACCTGTCGCGCTAATCGTACGGGCGCCTGGGCCAAAATATTCAATAATCTTACCCGTACCGCCTTTGGTACTAAGCAGGCCCACCAGATACACAATGATATCTTTAGGGGTTGTCCAGCCCTGGAGCTGACCAGTGAGTTTGATCCCGGTAATTTTAGGAGCACGAACTTCCCAAGGTAAACCGGCCATGGTTTCAGCGGCATCGGCCCCACCCACACCGACAGCGACCATGCCAAGACC
This sequence comes from Vampirovibrionales bacterium, assembly GCA_025451145.1. GTDB lineage: Bacteria > Cyanobacteriota > Vampirovibrionia > Vampirovibrionales > JAGQHJ01 > JANWKX01. The sequence goes on along the minus strand of JANWKX010000083.1, from coordinate 8,554 downwards.
ACCGGCATTAGGGGTATGACTATCGGTCCCGATCATGAGCCCACCAGGAAACGCGTATTTTTCCAAAACCACCTGGTGAATAATCCCACTGCCCGGTTGCCAAAATCCAAGACCATACTTGGCAGCAGCGGTCCGAAGGAAGTCGTAGACTTCAGCATTTTCCTGGATAGCCCGTTCCAAATCTTCTTTCATCCCGGATTGCGCCCGAATCAGGTGATCACAGTGTACGGTCGACGGTACGGCAGCTTGTGGACGATTGGCCTGCATAAATTGAAGCATGGCCATTTGTGCGGTGGCATCTTGCATGGCCACACGATCGGGGCGCAAAGCCAACGTGGATTGGCCTCGAGTAATTTGATTGGGATACTTGGCTTCATCCAAGTGAGAAAACAGAATTTTCTCCGCCAAGGTCAAATATTTCTTATTAAAGGTCTTTCTGGCCTTTTCATGAGAGGATTCCAATCGTTGGTATAGTGCTTCAATCTGCTTCACAGTGGTATCTGCCATAGTCTCATGTTCCTTCTAAAGATGATTCTAATGATTAATGCCGTCATGGATGAACCAGCATCCCCATATTTCCCTAGTAACAGGCTGACTGAAAAACGTCTCAAAGTCAACAAATATCACCTTCACCGCCAATTTTGAAGCGGTGTTATAGGAAGCCAGTGAAGGCAAAAAGGAAAGCTAGGAAGAGTGAGAACCCAATTGATTCTGTAGATCAGCCAAGCGCTGAGCCATATCTTTGACCCATCCTTCTACCACTTCCTTGACTTGGAGGCCACGATCTAAAATCTGGCGGGGTAGCCCGGGCAATAAAGCAACATGTGCACCCTTTTGGGACTGCTCCGTTAGGAAATCTTGATTCCGTTGCATAATTTTTTCGTAATAAAGATCATCCACATAGACTTCTGAGTGCTCATCTTTGGGTAAGCCAACCGGATGTTGATCCTGATAACGTCTGATAGCCTCTCGATCTGCTTCAGTCACCACCAAAAGTGGGTACCGGGACGTTTCAGGCAGGGAATACAGATCATATTTTCCTGCGGCCAGATCCGTCACATCGGGCGCCAAAGAACCCATATAGCGATCCCGCTCACCCAATTTCTTAATGGTTTTCATATGCTCCGTGTAAGCTTTCGGCATGACAAAAATCTGCCCGAATCGTACCCCTGTCATGAGTCATCTCCCTCCAACTAAAATAACGTTTGAAACAAAGCCGTTTTACCAAAGATGACTTCGATAATCAACGAATAGGTCAAAATCAAATTTACAAATAGAATTCTTGTTTATTCCCATTCAACCGTAGCCGGGGGCTTGGAGGTCAAATCGTACATGATCCAATCCAGGGGGGGAAATTGTTCCAAAAGGGTTTGGCTCAACGGGGTCATCACGTCCCAGGGAATTTCTTCTCCAAGCCTTGCCGGGCGGGCTGTCATGTAATCAGAGGTCATTACGGCCCGGATAGCCAGGCTATAACGCCCCTGGCCATGGCAATCCACCGGGACTAAGACTGATAAGAGCTGGCTAATGGGCTTTAGAATTCCCGCTTTCCTGAATGCTTCCGTCACCGTAAAATCCATCTGCCTGAGCAAGCTTAACGTCTCTGAGGACAAATAGGTTGGGGTCACATGCTGAATCATTTCAGGCAGAGTCTCTCGTTGCGCCAATACAAAAGCCACCCGATTGATCTGATGGTATTGATTCGGGATCCCGGTGGCCAAACGTTTCAAGGTCTCCCAATCCTGACAATCGGGTTTGCCACTTAAAACCGCCAAATAACTATAGGAGCGATAATCCCCTTGAACCCCTACCGATTGAACCGGCAGGACATTGCCTTGAAAGCCATACAGATGAGCCTGCTCTTGAATCATCAGATTCAAGATTACAAAATCATCTTGAAGATAGGGTTGTGAGGTACATAAGGTCCGAATCGCCAAACCAGGCCCTGGAAACGGTTGCCGGTTGACAATGTCTTCCGGCAGGCCCAGTAATAATCCGATCTTACGCACTTCATCCTTGTGCCAATCCCGATTGGGTTCAATGATCAATCCTTTTTCACGCTGCTCCTGGATCAAAGGCACATCGTTATGATGGGTCTTGATTTTATGGGCAATCTCACTCACCCCAAGGTTGCCGCTCTCAATCAAATCCGGGCGCAGGGTCCCTTGGGCAATAAAGGTTTTATCCAGATCCAGCTTCATCTCTAGAATGGCTTGTTGCGTCAGTTTGAAAAAGGTATCGCCAATGAGACGACGCTTTTCCTCAGGGTTGGTCACTGACTTTAGAGGCCCAATTTGACGACCGTCCATGTCTGTCACAGCCTCCAGGAAAATCGATTCGGCCTTCAGATGGGTTAAATGAGAGAGGCCCAGGTTTTTAAGCGCTTTGCATACAGATTCGCTTTCTTCATGCCGCATAAACCCAGTATCAATATGCAGGGCATAGACCTGCTCCGGCTTCAAGGCCTTAAGCAGCAAGGCTGCCGTGACCGCAGAATCCACCCCACCACTGACCAACACAAAGACATTCCCATCTTGAACCGTGTCCTGAATCTCCCGAACAGCATCTTCCAATCGGGAGTCTAACTGGAACCGGCCTTGAAGCTTGGCAGCCCCATACAGAAAATTTTGAAGCATCTGCTGCCCATGGCGGGTCAGTTCTACTTCAGGATGAAACTGCACCCCGTAAATTTGTCGTGCGTCATGACTCATCGCTGCAATAATGTCTTGAGAAACCCCAATCTGTTGAAACCCCGGAGGAAGGGCGGTAATTTTATCCCCGTGGCTCATTAACACCGCTTGAATGGAAGAAAGTCCTTTAAACAGACTTGAATCCGGGTTCACCTGAATCTCCGTTTCGCCGAATTCTTTGATTTGCCCCGGCTCAACAGTTCCACCCAAGTGGTGGGCAATGAGCTGCATCCCATAACAGATCCCAAGGACCGGAATGCCCAAAGCTAAAATTGCAGGATTAAAGGCTGGGGCATCTTTTGCAAAGACGCTATTCGGGCCGCCGGAAAGAATAATGGCCGAAAAGGATTTCAAGACATCAGGGGAAACCGACAAGGGTAAAATTTCAGAGTACAGGTTCAATTCTCGAACCCGTCGATCGATGACTTTAGTATACTGAGCCCCGCAATCCAGGATGGCCACTTTTTCAAAGTGCAACTGATCCACGAATGATGGGCTTGAACAGGCTTGATGGCTGACCATAGCTTCTCTTCCACACGCATTTTTCAATGATTGTGACATCATCTTAAGCCAAAAAAACATCCGTGGATATCTTTTCTCATTGGCATGATTCACTTTTCATTCTGGTTTGTCTGGAGTACAATCACGATGTTCAGATGAATGATGAAGGGTTGACCCCCACCAATGTGTGGCATTATCGGCGTAATCAATTCATCCACAGCGGCAGAAGAGATTTTTCTCGGACTTCAAAACCTACAACATCGAGGGCAAGATGGTGGCGGCATTCTCACCTACGATGGGGATACGTTTCACAAGCACCATGGCGCAGGCCTTCTGGATATTGCCTTTCCCCCGGAAAATTTTCAAAGACTGAAAGGTCCCATCGGGATTGGCCATACCCGTTATGCTACCACGGGCAAAAAAGAAGTCGCCCTTTTACAGCCTTTTTTGTCAGATGATACCGGTTTAAGCATTGCGCATAATGGGAATATCGTAAACTACCATGAGTTAAAAACGCCCATTCAACAAACGTATCCACACGCTTTAAGAACCGGATCCGATTCAGAATTAATGCTGTGGTTGCTCTCTCAAACTTTTTCCGGCGCTGCCCCCTCCTGGGACAACTTATTGAAAAGCATTCAAAGCACCGCTGAGCAAATCGTTGGTAGTTATTCCATTGTGGGTATGTCTGATCAGTTAGGGCTTTTTGCCTTTCGGGATCCCCATGGCATTCGCCCACTCATCATGGGAAAGCGTATCAATCCCAATCAAAGCCAATCCATTGCCTTTGCCAGTGAAACGGCAGCCTTGGAGTTTTTAGGTTATACCGATTTGGAAGACATTCAACCCGGTGAAGCGGTTTTAATCACCCATGAAGGTCAAATCAAACGGGCTTATTATCACCAGGCGACCACAAAACACTGTATGTTTGAATGGGTCTACTTTGCCCGAGTGGAATCTAATCTGGACAATTTGTCGGTTTATCAAGCCCGGTTTAACTTAGGGGTTCAGTTGGCTTCAGCCGTCATTGAACATGGCTTAGCCCCGGAAATTGTGGTCCCAATCCCGGAAACCAGCCGAATCGCAGCCATCGCCCTGGCTGAAAAGTTGAATCTTCCCTTTCGAGAGGTGTTGATAAAGAACCGTTATGTCAATCGGACCTTTATCCTGGACTCCCAATCCGAACGCCAGGAGGCGATTCGCCGAAAACTTTATCCGGTCTCAACGGAGGTCAAAGGCAAAAAGGTTTTATTGGTGGATGACAGTATTGTTCGGGGTAACACCTCGATTAAAATTGTCGAAATGCTTCGAAAAGCCGGTGCCGCAGAGATTTATTTGGCCTCAACCTGCCCGCCAATTACATCACCTTGCTACTACGGGATTGATTTCCCCAGCCGTGATGAGCTTGTTGCAGGGAAATACCCGTCTTCCGACTTGCCTCAAATTTTAAACGTCGATGCCCTCATTTATCAAAGCATTCATGGGCTTCAGAGCGCTTTAAATTCCACCCAGCTTTGTATGGCCTGTTTGGATGGGAATTACCCCACCGATATTTCCAGTGGTGAAAGTTTTTCCCAGAACAGATCCCTGGAGCGGGAGGCTTTAATTCGATGAGGGAGGTTATGCGATGTCAGCCCCAATAATGAAGCTGGCTTATCAAGGCTCGGTGAAAAATGTGTATGGCGATAGCCAAGATCCTCACGTCAATTATTTTGCGTTTACCGATGATTACTCGATTTTTGACTGGGGCAAGATGCCTGATGCCATTCAAAACAAAGGTAAATCACTCTCGATACTGGGCGGGTTCTTTTTTAACCATTTGGCTTCTCCGAAATCCTGGCAAGATCTGGTGAATTCACAAGCCCTCAAGCCCTTTTCGCCAGAGTTTTTACAAGGTCTTTTTGAATCTGAAGCAGCGAAAGCCTTGCTTCAATCCGGTATGAATAGCCATTTTTTGGGATGGATCCATCCTGAAACAGGGGAATCTTTATCACTGTCTGATATGGCATCGTTAGAACCAGCCCCCTTAATGAAGGTTCAAGCCATTGAGGTCCACCGGCCAGAGCGAATAGTCTTGGATCATCAGGTGGGTTATGACTATTCAAGACCGGCCCTCCAGAATCAGCACATTGATGTTCCTCGATTAATCCCGTTGGAAGTGATTTTTCGATTTGGGATGCCGGAAGGCAGCTCACTTCAACAAAGACTGGATAATATTCCCGATTATGCCCAAACATTAGGCTTATCTGAGATCCCTGAAGCCAATCAGTATTTTGAGCGACCGGTTTTAGAGTTTTTTACCAAGTTAGAGTCAACTGATCGCTTTTTAAGTTCCCAAGAAGCACTTTTACTCTCAGGGCTGAATGCACAACTGTTTCACAGACTCTATGACACAGCTTTGCTTTTGGCGCTTTGGCTTTTTAATTGTTTTCATCAATGCCCTATTGAACTGTGGGACGGCAAGTTTGAATTTGCCATAGGTCCCAATGGGATTATCTTAGTGGATAGCATTGGCCCGGATGAACTGCGATTAAAGCATCGCGGCGTTCATTTATCCAAAGAAGCCATTCGCCAGTTTTATAGAGGCTCGACCTGGGAAAAGGCGTTAAAGGAAGCCAAAGCCAAATCGCTACTCAATCCGCATGCCGATTGGAAAGCCTTATGTATTGATTATATGCAGACTTTGCCTGCGCCTTTATCTCCCAAAGGAAAGGCCTGGGTTGATAACCTTTATGGCGCCATTGCCAATACCGTGATTGGCACACCCATCATTCCACAATCACGGACTTTGGCGGATTTAATCCAGGAGTTGCCGGCCATTACCTCAGAAGGAGCCTTAGCCAGATGAAGCAGATCTTGGTGATTGGCAGTGGCGGCAGAGAACATGCTCTGTGCTGGAAATTGGCCCAAAGCCCTCAGGTTAGCAAAATCTACTGTGCCCCTGGCAATGGGGGCACCGCCCAAGAAGCCAAAACCGAGAATGTAAATCTTAAAGTTTCTGATTTTAAGGGCCTAATTGAATTTGCCAAATCCCACGCCATTGATTTGACGGTGGTTGGCCCGGACAATCCCTTAGCCGATGGCATTGTGGACGCCTTTCAAGCCCAAGGCTTACGGGTTTTCGGCCCAATTCAGAAAGCTGCCAAGCTAGAGAGCAGTAAAGTGTTTGCCAAAACTTTTATGGAGGCAAATCACATCCCCACGGCTCGCTTTGAAGTCTTTGACGATATGGCAGAAGCCCTTGATTTTTGCCAAAGCCATGAATGGGCTCGCGTGATTAAGGTGGATGGGTTGGCCTTGGGCAAAGGGGTTTACGTCTGCCAAGCCCTTTCCGAGTGTCATCAGGCCTTATCTGAAATCTTTGAGTCCAGACGTTTTGGCGATTCCGGTGGCCAGATCATTATTGAAGAACGACTTTATGGGCCTGAAATCTCTCTTATGGTCCTATGTGACGGCAAGACAATGCTCCCTTTTACGTCCAGCCAGGATTATAAACGTCGGTTTGAAGGTAATTCTGGTCCCAATACCGGTGGCATGGGGGCCTATTCCCCTGTCCCGTTTTACCCTGAAATAGCTTTAAAGGTCGAAGAATCCGTCTTAAAGCCCTTACAAAAAGCGCTTCAAGCCAGTGACTTTGTCTACCAAGGGGTCCTTTTTATTGGTCTTTTGGTGAATGAGGGCAAACCTTATGTCCTGGAATTCAATGCCCGTTTTGGCGATCCCGAAACCCAGTGTCTCTTGCCCCGTTTGAAAAACGATCTCTATGCCTTGTTTGGCGCTTGTGTTGATGGTCAATTATCGGAGCATACCCTGGAATGGTCTTCCCAAGTCACCGCCGGAGTGGTTCTTTGTGCCGAGTCCTACCCTGAAAAAGGCAGTTCCGGACAGCCCATTTCTATTGAGGGCCCGTTTGAAAAGGCCCTTGTTTTCCATGCCGGTACCCAGCTTGAAACTGATGGCGCTTGGGTCACTTCAGGCGGTCGGATTTTAAACATTGTCGGCGATGGAGGCGACCTGAGAGAAGCGTCTCAAAATGCCTATAAAGCCATTGAGCACATTCATTTCCCCGGAATGGCCTTTCGCAACGATATTGCTTTGGAGGCGCAATTATGTCCCTCAAAATAGCCTTTTTGGCCTCCGGGCGCGGATCGAATGTTCAAGCCATTTTAAACGAAATCGAGACTGGGGCGCTCAAAGCAGATGTTCAATGCCTGATTTCCAATATTCCGGAGGCACCCGTGCTTCAGCTCTCTCAATCAGCTGGCATCAAGACTTTTTGCATCCCCCATCGGAACCTCACACGTGAGCATCATGAAGCCCAAGTTTTAGAAGCGCTCAACGCCTTTGACATTGATTACCTGGTCCTCGCAGGGTATATGAGGCTGATAACCCCAGAATTTTTGGAGCATTTCCAAGGAGAGCATCATTACCGAGTCATTAATATTCATCCATCCTTGCTTCCAGCCTTTCCAGGAACCCATGCCTATGAAGACGCCTATCATTACGGCGTCAAGTATGCTGGTGTTACCGTTCATTTTGTGGATGAAGCCATGGATAACGGTCCCATACTCCTTCAAGAAACCTTTCCTCGCTATGATGAGGATACGCTAGAAGCCTTTAAAGCCAGAGGATTAGCCTTAGAACATTGTCTTTACCCGAAAGCTTTAAAACTTCTATCGGAAAATGCGGTCCAGTTTCGTTATAATCCTATCTCCAAACGATATTACCCCGAGGTGATTCATCATGTCCCTTGTTGAAACCGCTGCTTCCATTCAACAATCAGAACGCTCAGACACCTCCTGGGTTTATCGGGTGGATGTATTGCCCTTATCCTTGGAAGTTGCCGATCAAATCTCACTTGGCCCCTTTTCTGAAGTAATGACCTATCCAATTTATTGGTTTTCGGCTTCAGAACCGATTGATAATCTCATGCCTTCAATCATTAGCCAACTACTCATTGACCCGATTCTCCAAACGGCCCAAATGACAACGCCTCAAAAGCCCCTATCACCTATGGCCCAATGGTTAGATCATTCTCATGAATTTCAATGGCAGTTGGAACGACAATTTTTGCCAGGTGTCACCGATAATCTGGGTAAAACCGTGGAACGCAATATTGCCCTGGTGCTTCCCAAGGGAACGGCATTACCGACTATTCAAGTGGCTTCAGGCCAAGCCTTTTTAATCCCAACCAGCCCGTGGGATATTGCGGATATCTTAAAATTTGCGGCTCATCAAATCTATAACCCCCTGATTCAACGTTTATGGGCAATCGATCCCCATCAGCCCTCTGATCCCACCATTCGATTTACGTTTCCACAGGTAACTGAAATCACCAGCCCAGCGGTAGAAATCATTGCGCT
>JANWKX010000082.1 GCA_025451145.1 Vampirovibrionales bacterium | reverse complement strand
TGACGCCCCTGTCAGAGGCGAGATCGATACTGGGGTCTCAAGTGATCCTACAAGGCAACCTGGACTCCAATCTCCTGTTTTGCCAACCTGAAACTTTAAAGCCCATCACTGAAGCCATGATTCAGGACGGCGGCTCAAAGGGGTATATTTTTAATTTAGGGCACGGTATTTTACCCAAGACCCCCGTTGAAAACGTCAAATTGGTGGTGGATACGGTGAAACAAACCTCTTTTAAGGTCCAGCTATCTCAAATGGACGAGGCCTTAACACCCTTAGGAGTTTAATTGATGGCAACGCAGGCGGCCCCGGCAACTGATTCTCGTTTATCCCACGACTTGCTGGAAAAATACAATACCCATGGCCCTCGATATACCAGTTATCCCACGGCACCCATCTGGACAGAAGCCTTTGGCCCGGATGCCTACCGTGAGGCCATTGAAACAACCAACCAAGGCCAGGCCCTTTTACCCCTTTCAGTTTATACTCATATTCCGTTTTGCGAATCCCAGTGTCTGTTCTGTAGCTGTAATGTCGTTATTACCAAGCAACATGAGCATGCTGAAAAATACCTCAACTACCTGTACCGAGAAATGGAACAGGTTGCGCAGCTGATGGATAAGCAACGCCAGGTCGTGCAATTCCATTGGGGTGGGGGGACTCCAACCTACTTATCCCTTGAGCAGATGGAACAGCTTTTTACCTTTCAATCCAAATGGTTTCAATTTTCACCGGAATCTGAAATCGCCATTGAGGTGGATCCCAGAGTCACAACCCTGGAGCAACTCAAGCTCCTGAAAGATCTGGGTTTTAATCGAATCAGCATGGGGGTTCAGGATTTTAACCCGCAAGTGCAGGAGGCCATTCACCGGATTCAACCGCTGGCGATGACGGCAAAAACGGTAGATGCCTGCCGTCAATTGGGTTTTGAAAGCCTCAATTTTGATTTAATTTACGGACTTCCCTATCAATCGGTAGAAAGCTTTGCCCAAACTTTGAAAGAGGTCATTGAGATTTCCCCGGATCGAATTGCCCTCTATAATTTTGCCTATGTGCCGTGGTTAAGCCCTCATCAAAAGCGGATTCCAGAACAGGCCCTGCCCCAAGGCCATGAGAAATTCGATATCTTTTTACTGGCGTTAAACACCCTGCGGGATGCCGGATACGTCTATATTGGGATGGACCATTTTGCCAAACCCAATGATGACCTGACCATTGCCCTTGAGGAAAAGCGTCTCCATCGAAATTTTATGGGCTACACCGTTCAGCATGGTGTGGCTTCAAATGGGGCCTATGAAACCGATTTATATGGCTTTGGTGTCAGCGCCATCAGTAATCTTTATGGTTACTATGCTCAAAATCTTAAGAAACTGCCTCACTATTATGAATACATTGATGCGAAGACCCTCCCGGTTAAGCGAGGCTATGCCCTTTCCCCTGAAGATCTGCTTCGCCGGCAGGTGATCTTATCGATTCTATGTCAGGGTGAATTGCGGTTTAAAGACATTGAAGCCGCTTTTGGAATCTCGGTGAAAACACACTTTGCCGATGCCTTGTCTCAACTGGAAGGCCCAACATCCGATGGTTTCTTAACCTGGGATGATGACGGATTTCAATTAACGCCATTGGGGCGAATCTTCAGCCGCAATATTGCCATGCCCTTCGATGCCTATCTGAAACAACCCCAAGCTTCTGAAAAGCATCCGGTGTTCTCAAAAACCTTGTAGGAGTCGTTGTCATGGGGGCTAAAACAGGCATCTTACTTTTAAACCTAGGCGGGCCCGATAGCTTACAGGCGGTTAAACCCTTTTTATACAATTTGTTTTCAGACCCGGATATTATTCGGTTGCCCTTCTCCAAGCTGCTTCAGAAGCCATTGGCCTGGATTATTAGCACCGCCAGAGAACGCATGGCCTGTGATGCCTACGGGCAAATGGGCGGACGCTCCCCCATTCTGCCTTTGACCGAAGATCAGGCGAAGGCCCTTCAGGTCCAATTGAAAGACAACGGATTGGATTATCCCGTCTATATCGGTATGCGGTACTGGCATCCGTTTATTGAAGAAGCAGTTGATTTGATGATTCAAGATGGGATTGAAGATTTGATTATCCTGCCCCTTTTTCCGCAATATTCTTTGACCACAACGGGATCCAGCATGAATGAGCTTGAGCGATGTTTTCAACAGAAAAACGCTCAGATACCGTACAAGCTGATTGAAAGTTATCACAACTACCCTGATTATTTGGCTGCCTTAGGGGCTACCATTTCAGAGGCCATTGCGGAGAATCCCTGGGGATGTTCCACAGAAAGCATCTCCATTGTCTTTAGCGCCCACAGCTTGCCCAAAAAGTTTGCCGAAGAGACTGGTGATGTGTATCCCCAGCAAATCCAGGAGACCGCATCTTTGCTGATGGCTGCTCACTTTCCCAATAACCCTTGGCGCTTGTGTTTTCAGAGTAAAATCGGTAAAATCCCCTGGCTTCAGCCTTATACCGAAGACATGATCGATACTTTATCAGAAGAAGGGGTTGATAATATTCTGTTGGTCCCCATAAGCTTTGTGTCCGAGCATATTGAAACCCTGTATGAGATTGATTTACTTTATATTCCCCAGGCTAAAGCCCTTCAAATGCAGTATGTTTCCAGAAGCAAGGCCTTAAATAGTCATCCACATTATATCAAAGCGCTTACCAAACTGGTGCTGGAGCAGGTCAAAAGTGAGGCTCCGGCTTTGGTATGAAAACCGATGTGGTCATTATTGGTGCCGGACTCACCGGCTTAACGGCAGCCTATCGTTTAGCAAAAGCCAACATTCCGTTTCTCCTGATTGACGCATCAGACACCGTTGGTGGCCTGATTCAGGCTGAAGAATTTGAAGGCTTTCGGCTTGAAAAAGGTCCCAATACCTTTCCCAGCTCGGCTTCTGAAATCATGTCACTCTGTGAGGAACTTCAGCTTCAACCGATGCCCGTTTCACCGGCAGCCAAAAATCGGTATATCTATTTTAAAAACCAATTAATTCCGGCCCCGGATAGCCCGATGAAAGGCCTTACAACACCCTTACTTTCATGGACCGGGAAGATGAAAGTGATTGCGGAGCTCTGGCAATCGCCAGGCGCAGGTGCAGATGAAACCGTTGCAGCGTTCGCCCGAAGACGGCTTGGCCATGAAGTGCTGGATAATCTGTTAGCCCCGTTTTTGTCCGGGATTTATGCCGGGGACCCTGAACGACTGAGTCTACCCGCAGTCTTTCCAAGACTAAAGGGTTGGGAGCGGTCTTCTGGCAGTATCTTAAAAGGACTGATGGCTTCTAAGCCTAAAGGAAAGAAATCCAAAAAGATGCCCTATCAGCTGTTGAGCTTCCCAAAAGGGTTATCGCAATTGACGCAAGCCATTGCCCAGGAAATCCCTCAAAATCAGCTACTCTTAAGCACGTCGGTTGAAACGCTGAGAAAATCATCGGAGGGTTATGACATTGTTTTAGCCAATGGTCAGCGTATTCAATCCAAAGCCGTGCTGATGACGGTTCCGGCCTGGCAAGCAAGCCATCTGTTGGCCGATATCTCTCCTGAAATGGCCCAGCCCTTAGCGCAAATTCATTATCCCCATTTATCCGTTGTTCACCTGGGGCTTGAGCGATCAGCGATTCCCCATCCTCTGGATGGCTTTGGCTTTCTGGTGCCGTATCGAGAGGATTTTCCATTACTGGGCTGTATCTGGTCCAGCGCCTTGTTTCCGAACAGAGCGCCTGCAGGGCAAGCTTTGCTGACCTGCTTCCTTGGCGGGCGGTTACATCCTGAGGCGGCATCTTGGGATGAGAAAACGCTCTTGGCGCAAACCGTAAACGCCTTAAGTCAGGTCTTTAAAACCCAAAGCCTTGAGCCGACGATGCATCGGATTTATCGATACTCCCAAGCCATCCCTCAATATGAACTGGGCCATTTAGAACGTATGACCCAAGTGGAAAATGCCTTAAAAAAGACGCCAGGGTTATTTTTAACCGGAAACTATCGAAAAGGCATTGCATTAAATGACTGCGTAAAACAAGGCAATCAATCGGCTCAAGACATTCGGGATTTTTTATCTCAACCCGCATTGGTTTGCGTTTCCCCCTGAGGAATCCCTATTCCACCGGAATGGCCCCAACCAAAAAGAGGATTTTTAGCGTATGCGTTGGCGTCTATCTGACCTCAGCGTGCTAGACTGAGTAGGAGGCCATGATGCCCACCCGGGTTTGGGAGAGCGAATTAACAGAATAAGTGCCGACTATGGATAATCTTGACGTTTTAACAATGGGTAAAACAACGGCTCCTGAAAAATACCCACTACAGGAGATCCTGCACACCACCACCTGCCCGGCGTGTGGTTATTTTGTCGCGGTGACCTTTTATCCTGGAGGCCATCAACCCCTCACAACACTGGCCTGGCCCAAATCCCAAGCCGAGGCCCAAGGCATGAAGCGGCTGCCTTTATCCTTTGTTCGCTGTGTCGAGTGTGGCCATGTCTATAACACCGAGTTTGATTACCAGGAAGTCCCTTATTCCGAAAAGCCCAATCTGATGTTTAATCAGGGGACCATATGGCACGAGCATTTAAAACAAATCCGAAACCGCATCAAAGAGCGGCTACCGGTAAATCCGGTTGTGGTTGAAATTGGATGTGGTGATGGTCACTTGCTTCGGGCCTTAAAATCTGAGATTCCATCAGGCCGTTTCATCGGGTTTGATCCCCATTCGGCCATTGAAACCCAGGGCGGGGCCATCGAGGCCCAAGCCCAGTTATTCGATCCCATGATCCATTTGGCCGAGTATCAACCCCATTTGATTATCAGCCGCCATGTGCTGGAACACCTGATGAACCCCTTGGGCTTTGTTCAATCCTTAGCCTTTGCGGCCAATTGGCACGGATTGGAGACCCAACTGTGTATTGAAGTGCCTTGTATTGATCGGGTTTTTGGGACCTTTCGGGCCACCGACTTCTTTTATGAACATAACTCACACTTTACGACGCATTCC
>JANWKX010000081.1 GCA_025451145.1 Vampirovibrionales bacterium | reverse complement strand
TCTTAGAAACCAGTTTGACAGTATCAGACGTCGGATCGTAGGTTGCCAGTACACCCGCTTGTGAATTTGAGTTGATGGCGCCGACTAGATTATTCAGGGTTGTTGTCGCGCCAATGGTAAAGGATACCCCATTGATAGTAAAAGTTCCTTGGTTAATCGCGTTGGTCTTCAGGTTTGACGCATTGCCTACCAAGGCCCCGTTTAGATTCGTGGTACTCGTTCCATATAGACTGGTAAACGTTCCGGCTCCGGAATTACCAGTACCTGTCGCCAGTTGCATAATTTGAGAAAAATTAGAGGTGTCGCCTTGGGCGCCAAAGCTAACATTTGTCCCAGTGGCATAGGAAAACTGAATTTGCCCGTTGGCTTGAACGGTTCCGGATGCTGCTTGGCCTGTGACAGTATTAATGGCTGAAGAAACTCTATCCAACACATTTTGTACCGTATCGCCAGAGTTGACGGCAATGCTCTGTGCCTGATTATTGACATAAATGGTGAAGTTCCCCGTTGTGATACTTCCGCTATCGACTGCGCTGATTGCCGAAGCTCCTGTTGTCACCAGACCAATGCCGCTTGTGCTTTGCGCTTGTGTGGATGTCGCCATATTGAGCACATTTAAATTAAAGCTACCCGGATTGGCAGTGTTGTCTGATGAGACTGTAGAGACTGATGAATTGGAAGAACTTGAGGTGGTTGCCCCGAAGATATTCATGCTTCCACCAAAATTGGAGTCAGTCAGCGTTTGAATACTGCTTTCAAGGGTGCTAACCTGGGATGAAATGCTCCCATATTCAGAGATTTGGGAATTTATCGCGGATTCTTTGTTCTGTAGATCAGTGAGCGGCTGAGAATCTGCCTGAATAAGCGCATTAATAATGCTGGATGTATCCAATCCTGAAGCCAAACCGCCAAACTGAAACAATGGTTGGTTACTGTAAGGCGTGGTACTTGAACTTGATGTTGATGAAATACTCATAGCCAATCCCTCGATCCAAAATTGTTTTCCCTAACATCTCGTGTATCGGAAAATCTCCTATAAACTTAACCCTAAATCCTCCAAATGGTTTACAGAACGTTTGACAAAAAGACGGCAGCTCAATTTGCAGCAAGTACCGATACTTGATCCAGCTAAGTAACTCATTCTTTACAATTTTGAAATTTTCGCAATTTTTCGTTTTGAGGTGTTTTAAAAGATTAAATCTATATTAAATAAAAGAGACATTATTCATGAATTCAGTTACCAACAATCACTTGAGCGCAAATCAAGTTTATTTCTCAGGCACTGCCAGAGCTTCATCAACATTAAGAGCCAGAGTCTCATCAGATACCGTAAAATTTATGGGAAAACAATCAAGTCATCAGCCTAAATTCCCTAGTACAATTGTAAAGACTGGACAAGATGGCGTTCAATACCGTGAGGCAATGGTTGGTGGCAAGCCATGGCGATTCCTTGAAGGACCAGAAGGTCAACATTATGTCAATCCAGTTCTCATCAGCAAAGATGAGCATGGTCAACCGGTTATCTGGCTTCGTATCAAACCTGATGTTGCTCGTGGTGGGCAAGTAACAGCTTCATTACCAGGTGATTGGGTGTCTAATGGAAACTCTCTCCCTGATGACATTGAAGGAATGAAGCCCTCAAATATTAATGACTTGGGTGAATTTACCGCTTCGGTTGGTATTACAAGCGCACGCCCACATTTAGTAACAGTCAATCTGCCAGATGGCACAAATCCTGGAAACGATTATGAGGCTATTCCATTAGCGGTTTTTTCAGACAACCAAGCTTTTGGGGCCTGGATGAAACACTTTGCAGACCGAGGTATTGCTGTTGATAACGCATTAGGGGCTGCCCGTTTGCTTTTAATGTCCCAGAGTCTGACTGCAGCAAAACAATTCCCAAATTTTGCACATCCTCCCGAAGGTAAAGCAACTTTTGGACCCCAACCAAATACGCTGGAAAAAATTGATGGGGATAAATTTACTGAATTCTTTACAGTCAGTGACGGACCTTTTAAGGGTCGTACTGTTATCGGTAGAAATACTAAAGCAAAAACTGCAGTAGAAGTTATCGCAATCAATCCAAAGACAAATATACTGACTCTTGTGGTGAAGGATGCCCCCACTCTGGGAGGATTAAGAGTAATTGAGCCGGTCGCAGGAATGGTTGATGATGATGAGGTTTCTGAAGAAACTAAAGAAGAATCTATGATTTCTAAAGTCAGACATGCAGCAGGACGTGAATTGAATGAGGAAACGGGTCAAGAGGTCATGGGGCAACCGATTCATCTTCATGACACAGCAAGCATGCCTGGCGTTGTTGATGAGGCAAAATCTTTCTGGGCCGTACAAGTTGCCAATACACAAGGAAAAACGCACTTTGATGATGGTGAAAAGCATACTTTACACCAGTTAAAGATTAATCTACGCGAGATTAATACTCCTCAACGCGCACTTGCCTGGGTCAACAAAATGCAGCGAAAAGGGTATGTCATTAGTAATGATGTTTTACAAGCTTTGGCATGGTTAAACGCCGGTGGACTTAACTCACTGGCACCAAAACCTCAAAGAGATCATGCTTGGATGGATATTTTTACTAATTTGTTAAGATTTCCTCAGTAAACACTTAAGACATTTTTCTGCCTTGTGTTAAGTCTCTAAACCGGCTTTTCTCTATATCGTTAATGAGAAAAGCCGGTTTTGGCTTTCATGGAAATGTTGCGTTGGACACTATGTGGCCCTTCTATCTCACTACCCAGATGATGATTGTGAACCTGAAGCGCCTCCGTTAATGTAAAAATACCAGATTACAGCGCCATTATTGTCGCAACCAGCCATGTGAATACCGTGATTCACGTTTCACTCCAAAATAAGGTACTGGCGGGGTTTGTCATTGTGAGTGTCATTATGATGATAGTCACATGGCGGACATTAACCGTTTTTGACGAGTTTTTGGAGGATGCCCAATCTTTAAATCATGATCAACAGATCATAGAGCATTTGGATCTGCTGCTCATCGATTACGAAAGGGCAGAATCACAGGCCCGAGGCATTTTATTATTCCATGATCAAGGCATTATTAATCGATATAAGCAAACATTATCTCGGTTATATAGCGAGTTTAATTTTTTAAAACAAGTCATGCCTCCGAAGCGGTTTCCTGAGTTGAACAGACACCTCATATATTTGCTTTCTCACGTTAATCAGCAAATAAGCCTGTTATCTCAGGCAATCAATCAGAAAAATGGAGAAAGCGATTACATTAAAAACACGCATTTTAAAGAACTGATTCTGAATAACATTGTCAGAGGCCAAGTTATGGAGATGAAAACGGAAGAAAACCAGATCTTGGAGGCTCAGCTTAAAAATGAAGCCCGCTCGGAGAACATCATTTTGTTATCTTTAGGGTTGGGCGATATTCTATCATTTCTTCTTCTGGGTTCTGTATTCCTGCTGGTGAACCAGGAAATTCAGCTCCGACAAAAGACTGAGGGACTCCTGCAAAAATTCAATCGTGACCTTGAAAAGCGTGTTAAGCAAAGGACAGTGGCTTTAAAACATGCAGAACTTAAGGCTAAATCATCCGAATCACGCTACAAGCTGGTATTCCAAGGCGCTGATATCGGCATCTGGGATTGGGATATTCGCCAAAACCGAATTTATATGAACCCATTGCTCCGAAAAATGTTGGGAATGGCTGATCAAAAAAGCGTCAGTGTAGAGGAGTTTTTTAGTCGGCTCTACCCTTCTGACGTCCCAAGGGTCAAGGAAGCCATACAAAATCACTTGGAACATCATCAGCCGTATGATATTGAGTATCAACTTAAGACCGAATCAGAAGGATACCGATATTTCATTGCCCGAGGCAAGGTTATTCGAGACAGGTCCGGCGAGCCAATGCGGATGGTCGGTGTTTTAACGGATATTACCAATCGCAAAGCCTTTGAAAAGAATCTGGAAGAGGCTAGGAATGCCGCTGAAGAAGCAAACCATAATAAAAGCCAGTTTTTGGCCAACATGACTCACGAACTGAGAACCCCACTCAATGCCATTATTGGCTTTTCTGAAATGCTGATGAGCCAATATCAAGCTGGGCCAGAAGGCCAAAACACAAAATATACCAAATACGCTCAATATATTGCGGATAGTGGTTACCATCTTCTCGATCTGGTCAATGATATCCTGGATGTTTCCAAAATTGAAGCCGGAAAAATGATCATTCACCCTGAGCCTACTGATCTTCAAAAGATGATCTGCCATCTTTTGCCCAATATGCAAAGTCTTGCGCAGGTTAAGGATATCCATATTGAGACAGATATCGATTTGCCAAAAGGCCAACTGGTTGATCTTGATCCGGTTCGTTTTAAGCAGGTGCTCATTAATTTAATCGGCAACGCGATTAAATTTAATCATCAAGGTGGAAAAGTCTGTGTCCGCGCTTTCCAGAAACTTGATCAGAATCAATTCCTGATTCAGATTGAAGATACCGGCATTGGCATTCCGAAAAACAAGATTAAAAACCTGTTTTCAGAGTTCTATCAAGTCGACGCCTCTTATGCCCGAAAGCAGGAAGGAACAGGTTTGGGCCTTGCTGTCAGCCAAAAGCTGGTTCATTTACATGGCGGAAACATCACGGTTCAAAGCCAAGAGGGGGTAGGCAGTACGTTTATCATCACGATGCCCATTCATTCCCCTCTGCTTCAAAAACAAAAATAATCTATACCAATAACAGGCCAGAACGCATTCTGACCTGTTAAACGATGATTTAGGATTTTTGGTTCGTTAGCTTGTTGGCTGCGAAGCGGTTTGAGTTAAGGGCAGCCCGGTACTCGGGTCGATGATATTCCCATTCGCATCAAAGGTTAATGAAGAGGGGATTCCAGACAAATTCAATCCGCTTAAATCGGTTGAATCGCCTCCTGTCAGACCCAGAGATTGATAACTTGCTGAGCCATCCGAACTGATGGGTAATCCGGTGTTTGGATCAATAAGACCATTGGCTGAACTGATTGGCAATCCAGTTCCTGGATCAATAAGACTCGTGGTTGAATCTAAAGGTAATCCGGTATTTGGATCAATCACAGAGCCACTGGAACTAATGGGCATTCCGGTAGTTGGGTCAATCACAGCGCCGGTGGAACTGATGGGTAAACCGGTGTTTGGATCAATCACAGAGCCACTGGAGCTGATGGGTAATCCTGTGTTTGGATCAATCACAGAGCCACTGGAGCTAATGGGCATTCCGGTGTTTGGATCAATGGCTGTGGTCCCTGTCGCATTTACAGGTCCATTCGCGCCATTAGAATTGAATCCACCCTGTCCACCATGGCAACGTCCGTGATGACCATGATGATGTTTCCGTCTAAAGGCTTGCAATTCACTTTGGCTGATTTGCCCATCACCATTGGTGTCAATTTTCCCGAACATATTTTGTGCCATCTGATCGACTTGTGGGCTTGGGCCTTGGGCACCCGGCCGCTGAGAACTCATCAAACTCATAAAGTTGGTAAATTCTGGTAAGCTTAAGGTACCATTGCCATCGGTATCAGACTGTGTAAAGTCTGTCTGGAATTGTTGCTGACGCTGTGCACTTATTTGCTGCCAGGCTTGTGGCGACATAGTCTGGTATGACTGTCCTTGCTGACAAGGATATGTTTGCCAAGGATTTAGATATCCGTTGACGTTACCTGTCATATTGCTTCTCCTAACGATTGTGTTTTTGTAAACAGACCAATAGGGTGTATAATAATAAAAACAATTATTTGAACCAAATTGCGATTTTGGTCGGAAATCTAACATCAATGTAAAGTGA
>JANWKX010000080.1 GCA_025451145.1 Vampirovibrionales bacterium | reverse complement strand
TCTAAGACGAAATAACCAAATTAATCTTTCGTCTCTCCCGATGCTGTTTCAGGATGAAAACCACTCAAGCGAATTTTTTGACGACTTATTATTGGGATTGATAAAATTGGATCTTCCCCCGAAGGGTTCAAAGCCACTTTAGGAATCTAATTTATAAGTCTCCGTGGATAAAATGTAATCTTTAAATACTTTTTCACTTTTTTGAGGGCGAGCCTGCCCATTCAGGCTGATAAAGTGAACCTGGTGCAAGCCGCCCACCAACCGTTCTTTACGATCCAGGGAAATATGGATGCTATCTTCAAACATGGTACGTTGCATAGTGGGTTAAGGCTTTCTTTAAAAAACGGATTTAAAATCGTTACGACCATCATAGAAAGATTCGCTAGGAGAATCAAACAAATCTTTTAATTACATCTGTAATAATGTCATATTTGGACTGTACGTCGACTTCATACCAATGAATCCCAGGGAAACGCCGAAACCAGGTCATTTGACGCTTACTGTATTGGCGAATATTGATTTCAATCTGATCCAGGGCCTGCTCCAAGGTCATTTCCCCGTAAATCACCTTTAAAAGTTCCGGGTACCCATGGGCGTTTTGAAGGGCAAAGCAATCGCCATAGCGAGTATAAATCGCTTGCACTTCCTCTAAAAATCCGGTTGCAACCATGGTTTCCAGGCGTTTCCGAATCATTTTAACGTGCAACTCCCGGTTTTGATACGTCAGTCCAATGGCCTGGACCGGGTAGGCAAACTCAAACTCACTTCGGGGGACTTTTTGACCCGTCGCTTCAATAATTTCCAAGGCCCGAATGATCCGCACCTGATCGTTGGGATGAATCTCACCGGCCCGCTCTGGATCCAGCGTTTCAAGTTGCTTATAGAGGGTTTCTAAACCATATTGCTCAATGGTTTGAGCTATCGTTTCCCGGAAAACAGGATCCACCGGAACATCCGGCAAACAGTTAGGCTGAAGCAGCGCCCGGATGTAAAATCCGGTTCCTCCACAAAGAACAGGAATTTGCCCTTGAGAGAGCAGGTTTTCCAAGATGGGTCTTGCCAAATTGGCATACTCTCCAGCTGAAAACACTTCAGTGGGAGGAATAATTCCAATCATGTGGTGTGGGACACCTTGGGTTTCTTCCGGTGTCGGGCGAGCCACCCCAATCTGCAAGTCCTGATACACCAGTTGGGAGTCCGCCGAAATCACTTCAGACCCTATTGCTTTAGCAATTGAAGCCGCAATCACGGTTTTACCGGTTGCAGTGGGGCCGATAACGGCCAAGACCTTAGGCGACTTCTTCATCCTGGCGAATTAAATATAAAAATTGAAATAACCCAAAGAAGACCATCAGTAAAATAATCAGAAAGTTCCCTAAAAAGGCCCCAATGGTCGAGGTGGCTGAAATTTCATAGGACAACAAATTAAACATCCCGATAATAATGGCAATAAAAAACGTTTTAAAAGGATGCCTGAGGGCCTGTTTCGCGCTATAAGCAAACGCCTTAAAAGGAGAGCACTGCTTTAAAACCAAATACTGCTGCCAGAAAAGCGTCATGGTGTTGATTAAAATCAAAAGCACCAAAGAGACCAACAAAATGATGGTCCACTCGTTAATCCGATGAATTTCCGCAACGCTCAAATTCGCGATGATTTTCTGAAATTCTGCCGTGGTCACATTTTCTTGCTGCAGGAGAGTTAAAACCCCATGAGGCAGCCCAACAAACCAATAGCCAACCCAGATCAACGATCCAATGGGTATTCCAAACATTAAAAACCAGAGCAGACCACCAATCAAATAGGGCAACCCGTATTCACCCATGCCGGGAATAAAGTCCTTCAACAGCATGATGGGGAAAAACGGGGCCTGGGGCGTTTCTGTTTGAACAGAGGCCTTGTTTCCTTGGAGCGATTGCCAATTTTCCACGGCTTTCAACATCATGACATTCCAGCCCGCTTTGAAAATATAAAGAATCGCGGCCAATCCCACCGTGATGACCCACCATCCCCAATGGCTAAAGTCCGGTGCCGTTTTCGGAATCACCAGACTGGAAAGGATAAAATACAGAAACACCGGATAGACAATAATAAAGTAGCGTCCCAGCATAACCAAGGTTTCAACAAACAATGATGCAAGCGACGTTTGCTGCTGAATGGGATGTTGCGGTTGGGACGAAGACATACGTTTGCTAAGGCTCAAATTTGCCCATTGGCTTTTACATCCAATATCGTATCAGATTACGATAGAAAATCATCGGAAACAAGCTGGGCCTAGCCAGGTTGGCGCTGAGGACGATGCCCTCCAGAACGAGTACCTTTAAAGGCTGTTGAAGCTACCTCTAGGCAGTGATGGAAGGAAGACCGCCCTGATTACCCCCAAAGAGGAAATTGTAGGCACTCATAAACTGAGGCGAATTGATGGGATCAGGATTACAAGCCGCAGACTCACCTATACCCAGGCCCAAGAGCAAAAGCTGTTGATTAGGCGAAGGGATATCGGGTAACACCTGATAGGTATCGATAGCTGCCTGCTGAATCGTCGGATCAGTCGATGGACCGGAACTGGGCGGTACCGGTGGCGGCGCTGGTGGACACACCGGTGGTTGCGGTGGAATTGGTGGCTGAGCTATTCCGCTAGAGGATCCGCCTCCTGAGGCGCCTTGCCCCAGTGGATATCCTCCTGGGTAGCAATAATACCCTGGATCCGGCGGATAGCACCCCGGATAACAATAGTAACCTGGGTCCGGTGAGCCCCATCCCGGAAAGCAATCATACCCTGGGTCAACCTGACCTGACGAACCTGGGCCTTGATAGCATGGATATTGATTATTTGTGGGAGGGACATAGACGCCCCCACCCCCGTCTAATGGAGTAACTGCCATAACTTTTATACCTCCAGCCGAATCATTAACATCATCAAACAATAAGAGAAGCGTTGAGGGATTATATTATTCTATATATATTAAAACAATCAAATTTAACTCTTGTGCTACTTGTTAAGAATCCGTTACAAATACAACTGATGACAACATGGCGAAAGCGTCATTAGAATCCTGTCCGCTTTGAAGCCTTGGTTCTCTCCCCCATGGTCATCTTTGATAGAGCCGTGTTTGTCTTAAGATAATATTCCATTCCGGTCTCTCACCTGAAGGAGGGGTTTATGAGACTCACTTCCATTTCGACACCCTATCGGGTTCTTAATCCTAAAGCAACGCCTTTCAGAGCATTGCAACCCGTTCTTAACACCAAGCCTCGGTTTGGAGACTTAACGTTTCCAATCATTGTGATTTCAAGTTTAGCTGGAGGTGTCTCTCTCACCATGGCTGGTTTGGGGATACGTATGAGGCGCCAGGTTGATCATGTTTTGAATCATCCAAGCTGGACAGAAGCCGAAAAAGTATCTCGCCTTATCGACATGTTGAACAACCAACCGCGCTTTTTAAAGGGATATGCGGATGATATGCGTTGCTTTATTATCGAATGGAGTGCACCGCGAATTCAGAATAATTATCAGCGTTACAGACTTTTTCACGCGGCTGAAGCGTATGATACGCCAGATATGCGCCGCACGTTAGAAGATGCAAAAAGCAGAACCGTTCCCCAGAGAGACTCCTCAGTATAGCCTCCTGTAGGTGTCAATGTTCTTTGTGAGAAAGGATACTTTTAATTCTCATACTTAGGTATTGCTAGATGTGTATTGGATTATTCAAACGTTGAGAGAAAGCGAAGAAAGCGTCTAAAAAACGTTAAAATTTGTAAAATCAGCCGTAATGAAGGTCTTTACCAGCTTATCCACACTCTGTTAGGCTTCTTTCAGCAAAAAACCATTGTATCTTCATGTGACTTTGCTATAGATTTATTCAAGATTGACTTCAAATTTAAATCACTATTTATATTTAAGAAAGGGAAATTTCTATGTCCTCCAATATGGTTAGCTTGTGTGGTTCCCCGCTCCAGGTCAGAGAACTCCGAATTCCTAAAAATTATGGTGGCGCTTATACTGTTGATTTGACCGATGCCAAATCAGGACCTAACGCAGTCATTGCACACGGTATAATGGTCAATAGTAACCAAGATGTCACAGTATCCCAGATCACCGGCAAAAATGAAGTTGTACTTTCATCCGATAATGGTGGACCAACCTTTGTTTCTGCCCAACCTGGCGCTTTACAACAATCTCTCAAGCAGCTCAACCTTTTGGCATAATCCGCGCTTAATTTTTTGAAAACACCTCCGGCTAAATTCGTCTGGGGTGTTTTTCGGTATCCTTGGCTCAATCAAGATTCACGTTTATTGCTTCACTGAGACGATTGTAAAATGATTTTGAGACGCTGCCGCTCGATTGGGTATGCCGATGATATGCGTTGCTATATTGTTCAATAGAATACGCCACGCTTTCAGGGTAATTATCAGCGCTAAAGACTTTTCCATACCGCTGAAGCCTATGATACACCAGGCCTACGACGCACCCTGGAAGATACCAAAAACAAAACAGCCCCTAAGCTGGATTACTAAAGCCCCCAAAGTTTTACTGGGGCTAACGAATGCCTATCTTGGCCTTTAACGCATTGATATTCTTGTAGGGATCGTTTGCTTCACTTCGTTTCAGTTCATCCAAAGCGGTTTGAACCTGCCGGGTTAAATCGCGAATGGGGCGAGCTTCCCTAAAATAAGCAATAGGCGGACCCGTATAATCAAAGTTCATCGAAGCCGTACTATTGAATGATTGTAGGCTATTCGCGCCTTGGCCATACTGATCATTCACACCATATAACGTTGCAACCTTTTCACCCGTTTTAGGGGTATAAAAAGGTGTCGATTCGCAAGGGATAAACGATGGCGGTCTTTGCAGGTAAAAACCTGAAAAGCGAGTTGCTTGTTGAATGTTCATAACAGCATTGACCTTTCTTCTCTGAGATTCTTTCGGCGAATCGAACTTAAACCAAACCTTGGGATGGCTTCTCAGAAGCGCAAATTTTTGCTTTAAAAAGGGAAATCTTAGGGCTTGCCCTATTTTAGCATCGGCCATTATGATCTAAAAAGTGATTATGTCTGGATATTAAGGAGGCGTTTGAATCCCATGGATAATATGCAGCCGATGTTGAGTGAAACCCTGGAAACCTTGACCGATTGGTTTGAAACCATCGAGGAGGTTGAATTAAACGACAGTTCAAGAGAAAAGTTGATGGAAATTGCTGAATCCGTATCCACTTCAAAATCCATGGCCTTGGAAATGGGGGTTCATCCTGAGGATTTTGATGAATGGTTTCAGTTCAATGTCCTGGAACAATGGTCTGCCTTGCTGGAAGATATGGATCTGGAAGAAAACACCGACATGGTTCAGTTGTTTTATGGGTTTACCAAGGAGGGAGAAGAGCGGCTCTACCTTCAAATGTTGAAGCAATGCCTCCCCATGGCAGATTCCCAATCCGCATAAAGATCCTCTAGCATTTTCAATCCAGGGAACAAATCGGAGCAAGAATCATCTATCATGGAGAAGCGCTCCCAAGCGTAAACTCGACTGAGTCTCTGGTGAGCCACAAATCGCGTTACCGTGTAACCCACAAAAGGATGCTGCATATGGTGATTTATCCGCTATTTTTAGGCTCCCCCCTGGAGCTAGGGGTTATTTTTCTGGTGGTGTTAATCCTCTTTGGCCCTGGCAAATTACCGGAAGTCTTTCGGTCTTTGGGAGAAGGCGTGAAACAATTCAAGGATGCCGCCAATGGCGCCTCATCACCAGACCCTAAAACCGCTCCCGCCTTACCTTCAAAATCCGAGAATCCCCCAGAGGCCTAGGCGACGGTGATGGGCATGAAACGATTCGTTTTAATCGTTTTAGGCAGCCTCCTTTTTATAATACCTTTTTGGGCGTGGGCTTCTGAAGATCACCATCCCGATAACGCCCAGGTTGCACACTTATTGGATAGAATCACCTTCGGGCCCGCCCCTGGTGATGTTGAGCGTGTTCAAAACATGGGCATTGAGCGCTATCTCCAAAGCCAGTTGAATCCTAACACCATTCCTGAATCACCGGATGTCCTCCAGCGCTTAAGCCAGTTTCAAACGCTTTCAATGCTACCTCAAGACTTGCAGCGCCAATTTATGAGCAATGAGATTGCCATGGCCAAAGCACAAGGCTTAAGTCCCATGGAAATTGAGGAAAAGCGAAAGGAGGCCAGAAAACGCTCAAGAATTATCTTGCAGGAAGCCACAGAAGCCCGCTTAATCCGGGATATCGAAAGCCCCAGGCAGTTAGAATCCGTCATGACAGATTTTTGGTACAACCATTTCAACATCTATGGCGCCAAAGGGCTGGATATGCTCTGGGCCGGTTCTTTTGAAAACCAGGCCATACGGCCCTATGCCCTGGGCCATTTCCGAGATCTGCTTGGAGCAACGGCACATCATCCGGCCATGCTCTTTTACCTGGATAACTGGCAAAGCAGTGTCGCAAGCGATCGCCCTAAAGCGAAAAAGACCCAAGGATTGAATGAGAACTATGCCAGAGAACTGATGGAACTTCATACCTTAGGCGTCGACGGTGGCTACACCCAAGACGATGTCATTGCGCTGGCGAAAATTTTGACCGGCTGGGGCTTTTGTGGCCCTAAGCGGGAAAGCCCGAATCGTTTTGACTTTTGCTTTAATCCAAGAAGGCATGATACTAGCGATAAGCTGTTTTTAAGACATGTTATTCTCGGATCCGGTTATCAGGAGGGCGAGGATGCATTGGATATCCTGGCCAAAAGCCCGGCAACAGCCCATCATTTAAGTTACCAGTTGGCACAGTATTTTGTTACCGATGATCCGCCGGAGTCCCTGGTCAAAAAACTAGCGTCTAAATACCTGGAAACCGATGGGGATATCCGGGAGGTTCTTAATACCTTGTTTCACAGTTCTGAGTTCTGGGATCCCCGCTACGATCAGTCAAAGTTTAAGACACCTTATGAATACGTCGTTTCATCCATCCGGGCAACGGGATTCCCCGTTTATAATTTTCAGCCGGTGTATAACGAGTTAAAGCAACTGGGCATGCCTATCTATGGGTATCTGACCCCGGATGGCTACAAAAACACCAAAGATGCCTGGCTCAACCCGGAAGCCATGATGCAGCGAATCAGCTTTGCTTCTGCACTCACCACTGGCCGATTGTACTTAGAACGGCAGATGGTGATGGATGGCGATCAGTTTAAATTCAGAAATGGTGATGAGCGCCATCCTGTCGAGCCGGATCAACTCTCCAAAACCCTTGGTAATGCCTTCTCTCAAGATACTCTGAAAAAGCTAAAAGCTGCGCCGAAAGGGATCCAATC
>JANWKX010000079.1 GCA_025451145.1 Vampirovibrionales bacterium | reverse complement strand
GTTTGTTAATATCTCAAAATATTCCAGAGAGGAGATCCTTGGTAAAACCCACCGAATCATTAATTCGGGATACCATACCAGGGAATTCTTTGAAAACCTGTGGAGAACCATCACCCAAGGACAGGTCTGGAAAGGCGAAATCAGGAATAAAGCCAAGGATGGCACGTATTATTGGGTGAATGGCACCATCGTTCCCTTTTTGGATAGCGCAGGAAAACCCTATCAGTATATTGCCATTCGACAGAATATTACGGCACAGAAAGAAGCTCAGGAAGAATTGCATCAGCTTTCCAAAGAGCTTGAGCTGAAAGTGGCCGATAGAACCAAAGCGTTAGCCCAAAGTAATTTAACCCTCCAGCATGAGATTGAAAGCAAAGTTGCTATTGAGCGGCAATTACGTGATAGTCTTGGGCGCGAGCAGTTGATTCGATTTCTCCTCAGTGAAATTAGTAAAACATTCGATTTAGAGGTTATTCTTAATGCTTCAGCACGGGAAATTGGACAATTTCTTGGCGTTGATCGCTGTATTATTGTCCATATCTCAAATCCGTTGACGAAACCGAATATCACAATGGGTGGACAGTACCTTCGTACTCCAGATATTATTCCCATAAATATGTTAGAAGTACCTCTCTATAAGATCGAACAATATGGGCAAGTGTATCGACCTGAGAAAGGGACTTACCCTGATATTTTCTCAATTTATAACTCAGCCCAGGATTTCCCTGATTTTTATGTAGACTATGCCCAAAAATTCCACATCCAGTCTTCTATCGTTGCAACCATGCAATATCATGGTCAGGATTACGGCCATTTGGTCTTGCATCAATGCACTCATCAGCGGCGATGGACCGACCAGGAAAAAAGTTTCCTTCAGTCGGTTGCCCCGCAAATTGCAGCAGCCATGTATCAAGCTGAGCTTTTCCATCGAGAACAGGGGGCGAGACGAGAGTCTGAGCGGTTAAGGCAAATGGCTGATACAGCAAACCAAGAAAAAAGCCAGGTCTTGGCTTTGGTTTCCCATGATCTTAAAAACCCTCTGAATGCCATTATTAATTATAGTGATATGCTGGAATCAAATCTGGAAGGGAACCTTACGCAAAAGCAGAGAAAATACGCCCATAACATTTCAATCAGCGGCCAGCATATGCTGGACATGGTTCTTAATATCTTGGATACCGCTCGAAAAGAAGAGGGGAAATTTGAATTATCACCCCAGTGGATAGAGTTGGATCCGATTATTAACGAAATTAAATCGGTGATTCAACCACAAGCCAATGCAAAGCATTTAACGTTGCACTTTAAGAAAGAATCGGGTCTTAACCGATTATGGGTTGATCCGCTCCAATTTCGCCAAATCGCCATTAATCTTTTAAGTAATGCTGTGAAATATAATAAAGAATCCGGCAAAATTATTTTTACGTTGTTCCACTCCCTTGATCAGCAGTCGATTGTTCTGAAGGTCCAGGATTCCGGTATTGGTATTCCGGATAATAAAATTCCCACGTTGTTTCACCCTTTTTACAGGTTAACGGATTACCAGGCTAAAGGTGAAGAGGGGACGGGGCTTGGCCTAAGCACGGTTAAAAAGCTTGTTGAGCTACATGGGGGAACCATTTCCGTTGAAAGTGAGTTAGGGGTTGGCTCAGTGTTTACCGTTATTTTCCCGGTTAAGGTTGTAGCTCCTGCCCAAATTAATGTTTAAGGGGCAGTGTGGGTGGCTGTTAAAGCAGGGATAGTCAAATCTGGATTTGATGATAGCAATTCCTCAAGACTATTGATCATAATTTGGGTTTTACTTTGCCATGAATTCTCCAAGGCAATAGATTGGCGTTTGGCTTGCCAACTATGGTCGTCATATTGAAGAAAACCCTGAATGGCTTTAATAAAGTCGAGCCTTTCCGAAGCAATTTTAAGGAGTTTTCCGTCATCAAATCGTTGAAGCTCCCGCATATGGGTCGCTACCACAGGCTTACCCAATGAAAAATACTCATAAAGCTTAATCGGATTCGTTGATTCTGCAACATGTCCAGATTTAAAAGGGATTAAAGCCACATCAAACAGATTCATATAGGCAGGAATGGTGTGATAAGGTTTTGGCCCAAGCCAGTGAATATTTTCGGGGGCCCTTTGTATGAGCGATTCATATTCCGGGCAAAGCGGCCCAATGAGTACAAAATCCAAATCGGAAAGCACATTTGCGGCATGAATGACCAAGGGTAAATCCAACCATTGGTAGAGTGCGCCCACATAGCCGACCACTTTCCGGGAGGTTCTCCAATAATCCGTCACCTGTTCTACTTGAGCCGCTTGGCTTTGAAAGAAGTCTGTATCAACACCATTAGAGACCAATACGGTTTTTTGTTCCGGGCATTCCGACTGGATTTCCTCAAGAAGCTTTTGGGCAGTCACAAAAACAAGATCGCTCTTTTCAACAAGATATCGGTGGTAACGTTGCATCCGTTTCAAATGCTTCGGTTTAGCGAATACCTCCAGGGAATCGAGATAGTCATAGCAAATGAAATCGAAGTCTTGTTTGGAGATATAGGGCTCCCAAGCGCTGGTGGAGATAATGGCAATTTTAGGGCCTGAGTGTGTGCAAATGGACTGGATAGTCTTGGAGCGAAAGTATTGGTTAAGCACTTCCAAAGGGCCACTTCGGGAATTGCGAAAGGGGATATTAAAGCATCCCGTCAAAACATTCTCGGCCGGGGGCGTTTTAGGCAAGTCTTTTCGCTTGCGACGGCGCGGTTGAATATAGAAAAACTCAAAACCAGCATCAGTCTGCTCGCGAAAGGCGTGATAAAGTTGCTGCGGCCTTTGAAGCAAAAAATCAAAGTCGATACTGGAGAAATAATAAATCGCAGGTTTATCGTGAGATAACGACATGGGAGTAACCAAGGCTCAGTCAAAGTTAATCCAATACAGTGTAACGCTTCAAGCCATCCGTGACAAACATCGCCCTCTTTTTTCGACACCTCTCTTAATGGGCTTAAGGCAGCTTATATGCGGCCATCGCCCTTTATCTACCAATTCGTTGGTACGCAATATTTCGTTTTCTTAATGTTTTTAACGAACAAGCGTTTAACGTGTTATGGCTCTGGGCATATGAACTTTATAGGTATTTTCGAGTTAAAGGACATGACTCTCTATTGAGAAGGGGCTACTGATTGGCGCTAAAAGCAACGACATATCGTTCAAAATCTCCTGGTCAGTCAATGATTTTGACTGCCGGCTTGCTGTTTTTTACCATGATTATCGGTTCAATTGTGGTTGATATGGGCTTATACCTACGACAACAACAAGCCCTCCAAAACGCAGCCGATGCCGCTTCCTTAGCAGCGGTACAAGCATTTTTCGAAAGCTCAGCTTCTTCGACTTCAGGAAAAGAAACGGATGCCGTAACAGCCGCAAATACCATGGCCCAGGCCAATGGATTCAGTGTGGCTCAAGGCGATCTCTCCTTTGGCTATGTTGACCCGGTCACAACAACCTATGATTCGACGGTTTTTAATACAGCAAGTTCTAATCCTGTGTTCGCTTCAACGGGTGGATATGATGCCGTTCTCGTAAACGTTTCTGCAGGCCAAAATAAAACCAATAGTCAAATCCCCTCCATTTTTGCAAATGTCTTTGGCGTTTCCGGCTTTAGTTCCTCAGCCCAATCGGTGGCCGTTTATCGAGGGGGCGCCAATGGGGTTTCAGGATTACGGCCCTTTTACATGTGTGTCGGCGCTTGGAACGAAGCCCAATCAGATTACGGTGATCCGACCATTCCCGAAATCACGTTTTATGGCAGCACTTTAGAAGTCAATGGCACCTCGGTTACCGGCGCCAACAATTGTGGCGCCATGGGGCCTGGCAACTGGGGTTTTGCTGATTTTGGCGAAGGCAACGGTGCACCGGCTTTAGCCAATGTCATTGCCAATGGCTGGAGTCAAGAGGTTGATGCAGGCTCCAACGAAGGGGTAACGCCTGGGAACAAAATCAACTCCTGTCAAGTCGGTGATGCCATACAGCAACTGATTAGCAACCAAACCGTCATTACCGTCCCCCTGTATGATACCAGTTCCGGTAACGGCAATAACGCCACGTTTCATATTGTGGGTTTTGCCGGCTTTCAGGTGGATGGCTATCAATCCCACGGGAATAACTCTTATATTCAAGGGCATTTCAAAAAAACCGCCTGTGTTACCGGCTGTAATTATACTGGCACTTCAACCATCAGCGGAACAACCAGCTTTAAACTGGTCCACTAAGAACCTATCCGAGAAATCTTCAGAATGGAGCAGATGCTAGAAGTCAAGCGAAACGTAGTAAAGCGTTATCAAGAGCTTTACGGACCCCAACGAGGCACGCCTGCCGAGTTGGGTAGAGAGCCGGAGTTTACACAAGAGTAAATGAGGACTCGAGCATCACAGCGACAACGCAGATGCCCGTTATGGAGGTTTCTCGGATAGGTTCTAGCCTGTTCATGGATTATTCAGCCATTGTTTTGACTGGCTGCCAGTTGGCTCAACAGCTGTTTCAACAAGCCAAATTTTAGTCCCCAGTCCGGGCCAAAGCCAATTTGATTGATTTGAAGT
This sequence comes from Vampirovibrionales bacterium, assembly GCA_025451145.1. Taxonomy (GTDB): domain Bacteria; phylum Cyanobacteriota; class Vampirovibrionia; order Vampirovibrionales; family JAGQHJ01; genus JANWKX01. Next base: position 3,939 of record JANWKX010000079.1, on the reverse strand, counting down.
TCAGACAAAAGAATGGACAGGATACACAGTTTTGTGACCAGCTTACACAGATGGGGATAATCTAGACGCCATTGTTTCTGGAGCTTTTCCAGGCCGTTTGTTGTCAATATCGATTGAATCGCATCCAGAGACAGGCCATTGGAGAGCAAATCGGAATGACCAGAATCCAGGGAGTACTGCTGTAATCCCTTCCACTCCGTTGCAGACTTGATATAAGTGTGCCGAGACTGATATAACGATTTTGAATCCGATGGAATGGATTCGGATAAGGCTTGCTGTACACTATCTTGAACCCATTGGCGTTTTTCAATGTCAAAGAGGTCCTTTAATCCGAAACGCCCCGTGCCCCATGGATAAACCTGGATAAGGGCTTTTGTGGGGTGATTACTTCCTTCTCCAGGAACCAATTCGGTGCTGCCACCGCCAATTTCAATCACCAGGTTTGATTGTGGCCTGGCTTCAGGAAGGGCTTCTAAAACGCTTGTGTAAATCAATTCCGATTCTTCAAGGCCACTGATAATTTTCAATGGAATTTGGTACTGGTGGGCCAATGAAACCATATCCTGCCCGTTTGCAGCGTCCCGAAGCCCTGAGGTTGCAACAGCCAAAATGTGATCGGTTTCAACGCCATGTTGTTTCAGTAATGTTGAGGCTTCGATGAGGGCCTTCTCAAAGACCTCGATGGCTTCTGTTGACAAATATCCCCATTCGCCAATACTTTTGCCGGAAATAAGGTTGAATTTATGGGTCAATAGCCTTGGTTCAGGCGTTAAAATGGCGAGTTCAAAGGAATTGCCTCCAATGTCAATCACTGCAACCCCTTGGGAGGCTGGTAAGGTTGGCAGATAGGAGAGCATGTCCAATTGATTCAACACGTTGATTCCGATACGACTAAGGCATGTAACGTAACGGCCTTAACTGTATCATAATGGATCCGTTCGATTGAGGAGGCTGATTGATGATTGTGAAAACAAAATATCTTTGGTTTCAGACGGAACAGCTTCGGGAATACGTGCGGATTACCGATGATATTGCCGAATTTTTAAAGGAAACCGGGATCAAAGAAGGGTTTATCCTCGTCAGCGCCATGCATATTACATCCGGTGTTTACGTTAATGATTGGGAAGAGGGTCTGATTGAAGATATCGATGCCTGGTTAGAGCAGTTGGCTCCTTACAATGAGCATTATCATCACCACCGAACGGGTGAAACAAACGGTGATGCTCATTTGAAACGAATTCTTGTAGGACATCAGGTGACACTGCCGGTCACTGAGGGAAAATTGGACTTAGGCCCTTGGGAACAGGTATTTTATGCCGAATTTGACGGCCAGCGTCGTAAACGGGTGATTCTAAAAGCCATGGGGATTTAAAAATCCAAAAAAGTATCCCTGGAGACCTACTCAACTTCGGTTTCCAGGGACATTTTTAGTATGCTTGATCCGGATTTGGTTTTACACTCCCCAATTGGGCAAGGTTTGAAGATTTTTGAAGCGATAGGATAGGACAAAAAGAAATGCCATCAAAGATGCGTATCATGCAAAATCTGAAAATGTTGGTAGCGGTGGGAGGTTTAGTGATCGTGACAACACAACATCCAACGACTGGGCAAGTCTCTACCCTTTATCTTGAAAGCCCAGCCTTTTCTGCCCAAGAAATGATCCCAAGAAAGTATACTTGTGATGGTCAGGATATTAACCCACCGCTAGCCATCCGAAATATTCCTGAGAAAACCAGGAGCCTGGCACTGATCGTGGACGATCCGGATGCCCCGATGGGATTGTTCACCCACTGGATACTGTGGAATATTCCGCCTAACACAATGATGATTCAAGAAAACACTGTTCCAAAAGGCGCTATAGAGGGTCACAACAGTTTTAATCAGAACCATTACGGTGGTCCCTGCCCACCTGGCCGCGGGACCCATCACTATCAGTTTCGATTGTTCGCACTGGATAGCACCTTGGCAATACCGGCAGGTTCTTCAAGACAAGCCTTGCTCAAGGCCATGGAGCACCATGTGGTGGGTCAAACCATGATGGTGGGTCTCTATCGCAGACATTCCTAAAAAATCCGATCCGGGCTATGCACTTATCCTTGCTTGGGGCATGATGAACATCGTTCCAAGTCTTAAACAGGATGGGCCCGCTTTGTGAGTTTATCGCAACCCTTATCAAAAACAGAAACGGTGACCATTGAAAAGCTGGTTTATGAAGGCGATGGTCTGGGCCATCTCCCTTCAGGGGAAGTGATTTTCGTCCCCTGGACTGCCCCTGGCGATGACATTGAAGTGGAAAACATTCAACATCAAAAGCGGCTTGCCACAGGAAAACTTACAAAGATTATCCAGCCTGGACCAGGACGCATCAGTCCACCTTGTGAGGTGTTTACGACGTGCGGTGGGTGTCAGTGGCAGCACATCAAGCTATCCGAACAACGCCTTTGGAAACAGAAAATTGTTGTGGAATCCTTTCAACGTCTGGGCCGATTACCCGATGTCCAGGTCAATCCTATCCAAGGGTCAGATGAGCCTGCCAGTTGGCATTATCGAAATAAGGTTCAGTGGGTGGTCATTGAAGGTCGTGAAGGCTATCAACTGGGATATCAGCAATTTCGAAGTCATGACAAAGTCGCTTTTCAATCCTGCTGGATTATCCCGGAACGGTTTAATCAGCTTGCCCATTGGTTAATGGACGATGCCCAAGATATCCTGGCAAAAGCATATCGGATTCAGGTTCGAAAAAATCATGCAGACCAGATCTTGCTCACGTTTTTTCTGGAAGACCCGTCAGACCCAACAGCCATTGAATCTTTTCTGAAGCCCATTGAGCCCTTGACAGAAGCATTTCCCGAAATCGTGGGTGTTATCTCCATCCAAAACCAGCAAGAATCTATCCTTTTTGGGCAAGAATCACTCCAGGAAACCCTGGATGATATTATATTTCCGGTTTCCTCACAAAGCTTTTTCCAGGTGAATCCTGAAGTAACCCGGATGCTGCTGGATTTTGTCGGCCAATGGCTTCCGGATCGCATGGGGTCGTTGATGGATCTCTATGCGGGGATCGGCTTATTTAGCCTCTCATTCCACCAACGCGCAGAGACCCTTTATGCCATTGAGTCTGATCCCCATGCGCTGGCCAATGCAGAAGAAGCCCTTGCGTTGAATGATGTTCACAACATCCAGTTGCTTAGGGGAGACACCGAGGCGGTTTTACAGACGTTTACCGAACCAGTGGATATGGCTGTGGTCGATCCACCCAGAAACGGCTGTCCCCAAGGGGTTTTGAACTGGATTAGCCAGAATGTCTCCCAGAGGCTGATTTATGTCAGTTGTAATCCGGCAACCCTGGCCAGAGATGTTGCCAGGTTAGTGGCTTTAGGTTGGCAGATTGAAGCCGTTCAGCCCTTTGATATGTTTCCTCAGACTTACCATATTGAGACCGTCACGGTACTTAAGCCTGCCAAGACTGGTTAACTGATCATCAGGTTTACCTAGGGCTTTTCCGTAAAGGTTTTATATCTTTTCGATTTACATTTTGAAAAATAAGGCAATTTTGATCATTAAATTGTTTTTATTAAAATATATATTTTTGGAGAGGAGAAGAGTCAAATGCTTCTAGCTGGACTCGATGGAAAACCAACGCCAAGTCTTAGCAAACAGGGATCAACGACTACGCCAACAAAACCTAACACAAGAGCAGATATTGAGACTCAATATCAAACTGAGCGCACCCAGGCCGCCACGACATGCCGTACGCACATTGCGGTCTACAATAAAATGTCTTCCATGGAAAAAACCGAATTAAGCCAGGATCAAGGCAATCTGGAAAGCCAGATTGATAATTTATCGCCAAATGGCGTCGTTAATACCGGCATTATGAGGCAGGCCCATACTTTACTGGGACAACTCAACTCTGTTGAGAGTCAAGAAAAAGCCGCC
>JANWKX010000078.1 GCA_025451145.1 Vampirovibrionales bacterium | reverse complement strand
GGTTTTGGGGTGAATGATGACTTCGGTTTTCCCAGGTTCAACTTCTCGTCGGGCAATCCAAATCTGCCGTTGGGAGAAGTAACACATCACGGCCCCAATACAAATAATCAGATAGGACAGGTACATCAGCGGCACTTCAGGCGCGCGTTTAATCTGAAGCCCTGTGGACATAACGGGTTTTTCATAGGTAATGGTTAAGCCTTTCAGGTGTCCGGTCTGACCTTCCGGAATCTTGATATTTTCAGGCATTTGTCCGTTTCCGCCAAAGGCCTCACCAGGTTTACGCTGGAAAAATACGGCGTAATTATGGGTCACGCCAGGATCCTGTTGGGCAAAAAACGGAAACATAATCAACGTGGTGCCATCGGATAAAGGAGTCAGGCTGATGGCGCGCTGATTAAACTGATTGTTGACGGCAACGGTCATGGGCTTACCGTTGACCTTGAGCTGAAACTTACCTGTGGGTGCAAAACTGGCTTGATACACCGTCACATCATCCATAGCCATAGGATGGTTCACCGAAATGGTCTGGGTTTTCAGGACTTTGCCGCTGCGATCAACGACCTGCAAATCGCTGTAATACTGTTTCACGGTTTCAGGATGGTCTTTGTAGAACTCCATCCGAAAATCATTGACCTTAATCTTCCAGTTGGGCACCTTCCCCATCCAGATATTCATGGGAACGTTGGTTTTAAAGGTGTCGGTCTCTGACATGCTGAAGCTTTGACCGGGGATTGCCATTTTAACGGCCTTAAATCCCGTAAAACAGCTATATAAGCCAGCAATTAGACAAAGCAATATGCCTAAGTGCGCCATGCAAGGACCCAGGCGAGTCAAGTTACCTTTGCTGGCATACAAATTGCCGGATTCATCCTGAACCGTTTGATAGTGAAAGGTTTTCAGCAATTTCGATAATTGAGTTGAAACCTGGCTTTGAGATCCATCCAAAGGTCTTGGCAAGCTGAAAACATCGGGTTTATGCAGAATCAACTCAGGAGAAAGGGTGTATTTCTGGATAGCAGCCAGTGTAGCTGGCTTTAACCATTTAAAACTCCCAATCAGCAGGTTAAAGAAGAAGAGAATTTGAAGCGTAATAAACCAAAAAGACGAATAGACATTGAAAAACCCAAGGGTATTCAGGAATTTATAGTTTAAGCCGAACTGATGCTGAATATCCGAAACGCTGGCCATCCCTTCCTGGGGCATGACCACACCGATAATGGTTCCAATGGCCAATAAACTCAGCAAAACAATGGCCAACTGAATGGATTTAAAACAATTAATCAAATCATTCCAAAGGGTACTGGCTGGAACCAGGTTTTGGGCCGGCTTTGAAGTCGGGGTCGCTGGGGTTAAGGCCATGCCGGTTATCTCCGTGATCAAGCTCTCGATCAATATGATTCTACAATTATGATCATTCTTCAATAATCGTTTTCAATGTGATTCGTCAGTCCGCCCTCAGGAAACATGGGGGCATCGTTTCAAATAGGGGCAATTGGGGCAATGGATATCCGAGTCCGGCGCCACATAGGGCATTTCTTCCGAAAGCATCTGCCTGAAACGCAAGGCCAGTTCAGTCAGGTCACCCAGAGGCATTTGTAAAATTTTGTAATCGCCCTCACCGAAAGGCCCATCTGAAAGACGGCTTTGTCTGGCTGATAATGGGACTGAAAGAGGTTCCGATGAAGCCTCCTGGAAGAAGGTTAATTGAGAAGCCTGCTGGACAGCCGTTGTTACAGGCGCATTTTCCTGAGGCACTTTTATCGATTCCATAGGGATGGCGATGGCCAGGGTATCATCAATCCAATGACCTTGAACATTCATCCGGCTTGGGGCGGTACTATTCCCATTGAAATGTTGATGATGCATGATGCCACGGGTGGGGCATCGGTCAAACGCAACCAGAGATTCCATCTCTAAGAGCATGATTGAGGCTTTTGAAACAGGCTGAGTCGATTTTGCCAAGAGACTTTGAAAATCCGCTAGCTCATTCTCTAGGGCTTCATCGGGCACTTGCCAGTAACGGCCTTTCATCTCTTCCAGGACGGCCGCCTTTTCGGTCGGGGTTTTAAAGGTCAAGTCCGAATCTTCAAGCCGTAAGACTGGTAAATCTTGAAAAAATGCCGGGTTAAGATACGGAAAAGACTTCGGCCATGAAGACAGGTATAGCCGGCTTTCAGCGCGAGTAATCCCCACATACAATAGCCGTAGAGCTTCAGCCTGCTCTCGGGGCTTTTTCCAGACGGTTTCGTAAACCAGCCTTTTCAAGGATTTCTCTTCATCCACCTTGTTCACCAGTAAGCCAAAGCCCATTTTCCCGGGGTATTGCGAATCAATGGCAATTTTCCCTTTCTCTCCCTTGTTTGAGGATTCTTCAACCCCGGCTAAAAAGACCACAGGGAATTGGAGGCCTTTCGCCCCATGGAGGGTCATTAACTTGACGGCGTTTTCCTGAAAATCATCGTCTTGAACCGGGAATTTCAATTCGTTTTTGGCCTGGCTTCGTTCAATGTAGTCCAGAATTTGCCGGAGGGATAAGGATGACTTAGCGTGCGCTGTCCAATAATAAAGCATCTGCTTAAGGCGTTCCAATTGCTGATAAGTTTTTTGGCCTTTTAACGTCACTAAATCCGCTGTTTGGATTAAGGGAAAGGCCTGCAAAAGGGCATTGAATAACAGATGGGGCGGCAGCGTCAACTTGGCCGTTTCAAAGGCGTGAAGCTGGCTGACCATCATTTCAAAGAGGGGGACGCAGGGTATTAAGGCTTCAGGGGCATTTTCCGGGTCCTGGACAACATGGCAAAGGGCTTCATAATAGCTGATGTGGTTATCCCCCATTGCCGGAATCAGGTCTTTTCGAATATTTGAAAGAAGATAGAGCTGCTGATGATTAAGTTTTCGCTGGAGCAGATTGATCATGGCGAAATCATCATTGTTGTTTTCAGCCAATTGCAACAGGGCAACGGCCTGTTGGATCACCGGTGAGTCAAAAAAGCCCAGATTTTTCTGTTTAATCGAGGGAATCCCCAGATCATCGAGCAAAGCTTCAATTTGACCTACCCTTGGATTGCTCCGAACCAAAACAGCGATGTCTTTGGGTTCATAGATCCCTTGGTGAATCAAATCGGCAATCGTCTCAGCAATCCATAGGGATTCAATGGCTCTGGCTTCGCCCACCGATGTGGCTTCTTCCAAATGAAGCCATTGAACGGCGTTATTGGTATCCGGCGCTTCACCTATGGGATGAATCAAGGTTTCAGACGCTGGCAGATTCATCATTTCAGTGACCCGGTTGGCCAGGGCCAAAATGGGCGACACAGACCGGTAGTTGGTCTGGAGGGGAATGGTTTTCACATCAGGCGTATCAGAAAACAGCAATTCCAGGTTCTCAGGCTCCGCAAAGCGAAACCCATAGATCGATTGCTTTTTGTCCCCCACAACCGTTAATTTTGGATCCTGTTTGCCGCACAATAGCTCAATCAGTCTGAGCTGGCTCCCATTGGAGTCCTGAAACTCATCCACCATAAAATGGGCAAAGGTCTCCTGATAATCCGAACGAACCTCCGGGAAGTCTTCCAGCAGTTGAATGGTTTCTTGAATCAGGTCATCGAAATCAAAGGCATTGAGCACCCGAAGCTGATACTGATACAGGGCATAAATCGCCGCTAAAATATCAATCAATCGGGTTTCAAGCTGAACAGCAGCGTCCAGATCGGATAAATCACGGGTTGCCGGTGAAAAGGGGGCCTTTTTCTTCCGACCGTCATAAGACACAAAATAATGCGTATCGTACAGGAGTTTGAGCTTCTTCAGACATAATTTATCAGGCGAAATGGGGTCTTTTTGCTGCCGATGAGACTTTTCAGCCGCCAGTTCCACCTCCCAATCAGTGGGGGCAAAGGAAAAACCAGAATAAGACACCGGCTCCAAGTGCTTTTGCCAATGCCGGGCATAGGATTCGTGCTCCTCCCACATGCCACCGCCATAGCCATCGGATACCGGGAGGGTGCGAATGAGTTGTGTCACTTCAGCCGATTGCTGTTTGGCCAATTGGTAAAACCCTTTGGGAGAAAGACCCGACGCCTTGATTTGGGGGATCAGGGTCGTGATAATTTCTTCAATCAAGTCATCATATTGCTGCATCGATAACGCTTGCCACTGAGGCAGTGACAGGACAGTCTCCAGGTGTGGCAAGCCAGCATGAGCCAAGGCCTCTTTCAAGGCAGGTGGATTGCATGACAGGACCGCCTGGATCATCTCCTCAATGAAAAGTTCCTGCTCAGCATCCGTCAGTAGGGTATATTGCTTGAGGTAAGGCCGTTTATTTTTGTGCTGCTGCAAAATCCGTTGGCAAAGGCTGTGGAAGGTGCCTATCCAGGCATGGGGGTCCAGGGAAATGTCTGAAGCCTTCAAAACATAGTCTGTAATCCTGCTTTTCATTTCCTGGGCAGCCTTGTCCGTAAAGGTTGATACCCAGATTTTCCCGGTGGGATGATCCACCTGCTCTGCCTGCAAATCCATCACCAGCTTGGCAAAACGCCGGGTAATCAGCTCGGTTTTGCCGGTACCCGCTCCTGCCATCACCCGGATAGCGCCTTGCAACGGGGCCATGACAGCCTCTTGCTGCTGAGGGTTCAAACGAGCCAGGAGAACTGATTCAAAGGTCTTTTCAGGGGCTTCAGGATACATCAATCTTCATCGTCCTCCTCATCCTCAGTGTCAGGGCCTTCACACATGTTGGTATAAGGACAATACCCACAGTGAGCTTGTGGGTTGCCCAGGGGGGCAAAGTGCGCTATGGATCGAATCGGCTTCAGGATGCCTTCTTGAAGCAAGTCGATGAGATTCGCTCTTCCGGCTTCAATGGTTTGATGAGGCAACGTAAGGGTCATAGCACCGGCTAATTTCACAAACGTTGATGGCGCACGGACCACTTGAATGGACGCATGGGTTTCCGGCGGGTTAAATTCGGCCGACTGTTGCAGCATCATCCAATACAATGGCAACTGTAACTCCCGCCCATAATAGCGCTGATAGAGATCCGGCTCATCCCAGTCAACGGGTTCAAGAGCATTGAGCAACGGCTGTAAGTTTTTTTCATCATGAGCGTGCTTGTATTTAGACCGACTGGTTTTATAATCCACGATCTCAAAAGCGCCTTGGGGCAGCTCACGAATGAGATCAGACCGACCATAGAGGGATAACCCCTCTAATGGCCCTGTTCCTTGAAAGGTAAGCTTTTCCTCAACCAACAGCCGTTTAAAGGGGCTGGCAAAGTATCCGGATTCCTGGAGAGCTTGAAAGGCAGCCCGAACATCCCGCTCCACCTGGAACCGATGCAACGGGGATAAAGCGTCCAGCATCTCCCGGTCTTTTGGTTGGCATCCAAGGGCCTGAAGGGCTTGTATATCCGGAGGCTCCATGAAAAAGATATCGGTCAGCTTAATCAGGTTCTCATAGGTATAGCTGTCCTGAAAATGCTGGTTAAAGCGTTCCAAAATCCGATGAACCAGGCTCCCAAACGCCGCTTGTGGACTGGTTCGATCATCACGAAGCTGGAGCACCGATTGATAAAAGAATTTCCGGGGGCATTGGAGAAAGGTTTCGATGGAAGAGGGGGTCATAGAGAGGGTTTTTTGCCCCATCCCGATTTCGCTTGATTCAAAAGCCTCCTGAAGCCACTCGGAAGCGTCATTGAACGTTAAATTCCAGGTTTGTTGTTTACGGGAAGCCTCTGGCTGAATCATAGTCCAATCAGAGAGCCAGTCCTGAGCATTAGCCAGGTTGACTCGATTCAGTGAAGCGTTATCAATCGTTGCGAAAACATGCTGATACAGAGACAAAGCCTCTGTTAATCGAGCCCAATCGGTTTTGGTGCCATGCGTTTCCAGCAATAAGTGAATTTCCGGTAAAAAGGCAATCGAAGCCGAAATCCCTACGGCCTTATCAAAACTCAGTACCTTTAACCCCGGTTGATCGGTGTTCAGAAAGGGCTTATTTGACAATGATGTTTCCGGCGTATACAGGCTTCTGGCCAGTTGACCCAGATCACGCTCCGTCTCGGTTGCCGACACCAACGTCTCAAGCTTGGCCAGAATCAACTGCCAAAAGCTTTGTGGGGCAGATTTAAACAACGGGTTTTTAAAGGTGGCCTTGAGCAAGGCCACCGAATCTGCCTGATGTTGATAGGCATTGAAAAACCCTCTCAGGCCACTGGCGGCTGGCAATAAGTCCGGATTTTGAAGCAGGGTTTCAACGGAAAAATCCGGAATTGAAACGCTTAATCCCTGGTGCTTCAGGAGGGTTTGGAAAATCGCTTGGCACTTGGCGTGCTGGAAGGATTGGTGAAAGCTCTGAAGGTTAGCCTTCTGAATTTCATGAAGCCACTGAAGCATCCAATACAAAGACTCCACGGCTTGCCGGGTTTCCGGCGCCATCTCCCCCCAAATAGGGATACCCAACTGAGAGAGTTTCTTTCGCCATACCGACTCATGAGACGTATCAGCACACAGAACCACAACCTCCGACAAGCTTGTACCTTGTCTTAACGCACGATAAATCTCCCGGCTCATTGATTGCTCTGACCGATAGGTGTCCTGCGCCATGGCCAAGGTTTTCCCAGTCAATATAGGCATCGGAGTTATGGCCTGAATCAACGATGCTTTCTGCGCATCTGATTGCCACAACTCTGCCATGAGTGTCTGGAACCACTCCGGGAAAAAGGCGGGGCCATACAGAATGGTCGGCGTCTCAAGGGTCTGTAAAAAGCATTTCAAAGATTGCTGTTGCTCAGGCGTTGGGGCTTGCTCCATAGGTTCAATGACGATGTTCGGGAGCCAAGTCTCAAACTCCCAAAACCGATACAAGGGCTTAGGGTTAAGATGAGACGTTGCCTGTTGTAACGCATCTTTTAGCCAAAGACTCACCTCATGGGAGGGGCAAATCACATTGATAATCGTCGTTTCTGACGTCGAAAAAGGGGATTGAAGCGATCTCAATTGCGCTTCAATCTGTTGAATCTGAAGGTTGCCTACCGAAATGCTGGATGTGGCCATGTTCAATGTATGCTAAGGCTCTTTTGGGTTTATTTTGCCATAAGCAAACGCTCCGGTCATGAAAGAAGTTTTGACGTCACAACCTTTCTTCAGGATAATAAAAGGCGAAACTGGTCAATGGGTTGAATGAGGATGCCCCAAGCACAACTTGAAATACCGAACGTGACGATTGAGGACATTGAGCGCATTTATGCGCGGATTCAACCTGATTTGCTTGCGGTCCAAGAGAGTTTAAAGCGAATCACTCCGCCGGATACCGAGCTACTGGCCGAATCCATCAGCCATTCCATGTCGAAACAAGGGAAAATGCTTCGGCCCGTTCTTTCGATTTTAGCCTCCGGGGCCAGTGGTCGGGTGGATCAAGCCCATATTGAGACGGCAGCGGTGGCCGAACTGATTCATGTGGCGACCCTCCTCCATGATGATGTCCTGGACAAAGCGGATCTGCGTCGTGGTCAGCAAACCACCCGTGCGGTCTGGGGCAATAAGATTTCAATTTTAAGCGGCGATTATTTGTTGGCCCAAGCCAGTTTAAAATTATCGATGTTGGATAATTGCCGCCTCGTCAGTATTTTTGCCCGTGTCTTATCCAATTTGTGCGAAGGGGAAGTCGAGCAAATTCGATCCAGCTTCTCTATCCAGACCAGTTGGGACAGCTATTTCAGAAAATCCATTTGTAAAACCGCCGCCTTATTCAGCGCCTGTTGCGAATCCTCCGGCGTTCTGAATCAGCTTTCCGAAGAACAGATTGAGCGGTTAAAATCCTTTGGTGAAAAATTTGGCAT
>JANWKX010000077.1 GCA_025451145.1 Vampirovibrionales bacterium | reverse complement strand
GCTTCAGACTTGAACGAGACCGTGGATAACAAATACGCCTTGGTGCTTGAAGTCTCTGACTTGGCCAAGCGTTTGCTCGAAGATGCACGGACCAAGGCTGAAGAAGACTTATTTTCCACTGGCGGTGGCAACAACACTTCTTTGGAGAAGGTGATTTATCAGGCTTTGATTATGAAAGCCAGTGAAATCGATATCGGCGATGGTTTAATTGGTTAAGACCCAGCCATTTCAAGACTAAAATTGAATCAATGCAAAGAGACCTATCGGAATACACAGGTCTCTTTGTTTTGCATATTGATAATAAGAGGCTTAATTGCCTGAATCGGATTTCTCTTGGCCTTCAGCAAGTTGGCGTAATGCCTGGGAGGCTTGATCCTCTGAGATGCCCAATGCCCAGTGAGCTTGTTCTGCTAACTGTCGAATATCATCAGCTCTCACCTGTTCTGCAATGGCTGCACGTTCTTTCTCCATACCCAAGGCCCCATAGGCTTGCATCAAATCTTTTCTAATTCGGCTGACCCAGCTTTCCGGCCGGTAGACTAGGGGTGAAATCTTTAAATTGATTTCCAGAATATCCTTTAACTGTTCTGCAGCTAGCCGTTTTTCTTCAAGGGAGCGTGCGTTGCTCACCTGGCGATCCTTGATCACAGCCAGTTTATCAATGGCTTCAGCGTGGTATATGTACATGCCTGTTGGCTGGCCATTAATGATTTCATTACGGGGTGGAAGGGGCAACGTTTTGTAGATGGCAATAGCCAGTAGATATTTGGATTCAAGCTTCGCAAGCAGGTTTAAGTCATCAGGATTGGGATTGCCCTTCACAAATTCCTTTTCTGCAGATAGTACCAACTGTTGGGCACGAATTTCACGAGTTAATGCAGGTGTTCTGGTGGACAAAAATATCTGATCAAGTGGGGATGCTGTTGCGATACGAGCAGCGACCATTTCATCAAGCGTACGGACCTGCTTCTCAGATGGAGATCGAAGAGATGAAAATCGAGGTTGGATTGTGGGATGAATAAGCTTAAAACTAGCGATTGATACTGGTTGAAGACCAGCTGTTGGGTTAATTTTCATTTTGTAAAGGGCCTCTCTCACAACATAAATAGATTTATTAGTTGTATAACAATGTAATTCTTGATGCAATTAAAAATTGCCGGAGCTTTAAAAAGGGTTTTATAAAAATGGAACGACACTCATGGTTTCGCTCATTAGGTGTATATACAGTCTAATATTGAGCTAATTCATGATTAAATACTGAAAAAACGTTTGAGGAGCGAATCAATCATCAATTATTGATTCGCGGGAAGTTGATACACGTACCAGGTTAGATGATCGGACAGGTAATCGGTAATTTCTTTAAACCCTTTGACTGACCAGTAATCCAATCCGCCTTCATAGGTATCATCATCCCGCCTGAAGGGCTGTGTCTGAAGCAGTCGATACCCTTTAAACGCATGTTGAAGGACGTCACGGCTATGAGGATAACTTCCGCCAAACACAGCTTTTGAGGGATCTGTGAACCCAACATCATCATAATTCGTAAAGATAACCACTGCACCGGGCTGTAAGTGATTTTTTAGTTGCTGCATGGTGCGTATAAACGTTTGATCATCGCAGTGATTAAACGTCTGGACGGCATAAACGGCGTTAAATTTAACATTTTGCTCTGCCCACTCAGGTGGAAGTGTGCCTTGCTCAAAAATATCCCAAACAGCCACATCAAAGGGCTTTAAACCAGATCTTTGATGCCCCTTTTTACGTATAGTATCGAGGGAGAGTTGCTCCAGATCAAGCCCGAACAGATGGTAATCCTTGGCCATTTCCAGAAGGTTATTCCCAGTATGGCATCCAACCTCTAGAACATTCCCACCCGAGGGGACGAATTGTTTTAAAACCGATTTGACAAACGGATCGAAGTTGTTTCGACCTGGGTTAAAGCCGTAATTAGGGTTACTTCCATGTCCTCTTGGTTGGCTTTTATCATACAGCTCCGGATATTGCCGAGTCTGATTGCCTCGAAAGGTAATGGGGCGGGGACCAAAGAGGGCTGGCTTGATTATCATACAAAACACTTCTAAGTTGCTGCCAAAACATTGAGAAGGCAAAAGCCGATTAAACTAAACCGTAGCCAGACCTAAAATTGCGATCACTTCGTCCGTAACGGGCCAAGGGCTTTGACGAGAAATGCGTATATATCCGCACTTTCCTCAATGATCTTTTTGGTGGGCTTGCCTGCCCCATGACCAGCACGCTCTTCAACTCTGAGATAGGTATTATCCAGCTGTCCTTGGGCTTGACGGGTTGCGGCCCACTTAAACGCATGCCATGGGGCAACCCGATCATCATGATCCCCGGTCAAAATTAGCGTCGGTGGATATTTAATCGTTTGGGCCGGCTGAACGTTATGAAGTGGGGAATACTTGATGGCCGTTTCAAAATCCGCTTTTATGGCTGGGTTCCCATAATCGGACATCCAGGCTGCTCCATAATTATTGGTCTGAAAGCGCAGCATATCCGTGACGGGAACTTCAGAAATCACTGCACCAAACAGCTCTGGATATTGCTGAGATGTTGCGGCTGTGAGTAACCCACCATTTGATCCGCCTTCGATGGCAAGTCGTTTAGGCTGGGTATAGCCTTGTTTAATCAATTCCTCGGCGCAAGCCGCGAAGTCATCAAACACATTTTGTTTGTGGCTTAAACGGCCATTGTCATACCAAGTTTTTCCAAATTCGCCACCACCACGAAGGTTGGCAACGACATAGACACCGCCGTTTTCGACCCAATGGGCCATATCAAGAGAGTAGCCTGGCTCCAAGGGAACGTTAAAGCCACCGTATCCATAGAGTAAAGTGGCCGATGAACCATCCTTGGGCATATTTTTGGGGCGAATGACCCACATGGGGACTTTAGTGCCATCTTTTGATGTCGCATAGAGGCGCTCCACGACGGCAATATCGGTTAGATCGCGTGCAATAGCGCTTTTCTTAACAAGCGTAAGCTTGTTCTGGGCGACATTATACTTATAACGTGCTCTCGGGGATAAATAGCCACCAATAAAGAATTCAAACTCCTTATCGGTTGGCCGAACTTGACCCATATCTATGGTTGATGCGAGGGGAATCGAAACATCCGCTTCATGCTGGCCATCCAGTGTATACACTTCCATTGCATCCGCTCCGCCCTTTGACCATTTCACGATGAGTTTCCCATCTGCAACGTTAGCTAATTGTAGTTTATGGGCTTCATTTTGGCTCTCCGGGACAACGGTTCTCCAGCTTGCAGGTTCAGGATGAGTTAGATCTATGGCCACGATACGATGACGAGGGGCATCTAAATCGGTCGTGGCATAAATTATATTACCACTCCTGTAGAAAGGAGATAATGTCGCAACCTCCGGCGGTAGAATTTCAGTGAGTTTGGTTTCGCCCGGCTTTTGACAATAGATGCCATTTTCAGGATTTGTGCCACTGTACACGGAGAAAAAGAGAAACGGGTCATCTTCTTCAATACGAAAAGCGCTAACAAAGGAATTTTCGATATCAGGACGTTTATAAACCTCAACATCTTGGGATTGATCTGTGCCGAGGGTATGGTGGTAGACGGCAAAGTGCTGGCTATCATTGGACAAAGGTTTCGCATACAGAACCCCTTTTCCATCGACGTCCCATGTGGCTTCTGTAAACCGTAGGTCGTTTAACGATTCATAAACGTCCTTACCCGTCTCAACGTCCCTAAAGTGCATGGTCTGCCAATCGCTACCCGCTTCGTTCACCGTGTAAGCAACCAGTTTGCCATTCGGGCTGACATCCATGGTATCTAAAGCCACGGTACCATCTTGGGATAATGTGTTTGGATCAATGAGGACTCTTGGTTCGGCATCCTTTCCTCCCAGTCTCACGTAATAGATGGGTTGTGGATCGAGGCCGGCTTGGCGAGAGAAGAAATAGTTTCCGCCATATTCTTCTGTCAGTTCTTCTCGCGTATAGTTACGGATGGCTTTATTCCAGTGGATAGCTTCTTGTCGAGCAGCCTTTGCTTGAGCCAAAAACGCTTTGGTCCTTTTGTTCTGGGCTTTCCACCATTTAATGGTTTGTGGTGAATCTAAATTTTCTAATGGACGGTAGGGATCGGCGATTTGTTGCCCATGGTGATTTTCAACAATTGAAAGGTCTTTCGGAGGTAACGGCAGTTGTCCCATGGCCGCAAATCGGACGTTTGATAAAGAGGGTAGCGTACCTTTTGAAGAATGAGGCACAGCAAAAGAAGGACTGGGCTCAGATTTTCCAAGTTCTCTGTTATCCATATTCAAAGGTGTGCTCGTTTTAACGTACGTTTGTGATGGCGATAATCCATGGTGCCCTAAAATGATTGTCATTGTCCAACCCACCTTTATGTCTATATTGAAATTGCATTAAGCTTATTATTTGAATTTAAATTATACAGCTCTCGATAGTGCTGGGATATTTAATTGGAACCTTGTTTTACATATCTTTACTGCTTTTATGCCGTAAAGAGACCTCTAGAATCCTGTTTAGGCTACAAACTTTAAATCCAAAAGACATTATTAAAAGGCCCCAGCTTTTGAGAGCGGGGACCTTTAAGCGTTTTAAGTTTTTACTGAAGCAATAGAAGCGTACTAGAACTCGCCACTGTCCTCAGCGCCTTCATCTTCAAAGAAAGAGTTGTCCTCAGCCTCTTCATTACCATCTTCAGAGTCTTGGTGATGACCGCCATGCCCAATCAACTCTTCTTCATCCAGAACGAGTTCGCCAAGGGTTTCCTGGGAAATCTCTGGTGAGCCGAACATGCTTTCAATTTCTTCAAGAATGGCGGAAGGTTTGCGAGCTGTAAAGCGAGAACCAGCGCCCTGCTCTTCCAGCATATCCTCACGCTCATCTTTAAAGTGCGGGAAGCCTGTTCCGGCAGGAATCAGACGACCGATAATCACGTTCTCTTTTAAGCCGCGCAGAATATCGAGTTTGCCTTCCACAGCCGCTTCTGTCAGAACCCGGGTGGTTTCTTGGAAGCTGGCGGCTGAAATAAAGCTATCGGTATTCAAGCTGGCTTTGGTAATCCCCAGAAGGACTGGATGATACTCCGGTGGTTGCCCGCCTTCTGCTTCGGCCTTAGCGGCTTCTTCCAGAACAATCTTTTCATCGAGAAGCTCACCAGGGAGCAGACGGGTATCACCCGATTCATCCACTTTAACCTTTTTGGACATCTGGCGAACAATAATCTCAACGTGCTTATCCGCGATTTCAACACCTTGAGAACGGTAAACCCGCTGAACTTCATCCACCAGGTAGCGTCGAACCGCTTCGACACCGAGGATTTCCAGAATGTCATGAGGGTTAATGCTACCATCCGTTAACGGTTGCCCTAATTTGATTTGCTCTTTGTCTTCAACCAGGATGTTCGCGCCCACAGGAACACTGACTTCCTCTCGGCCGTGATCTTCGCTGACTAAGTAAAGCTTGGGAACATCTTCTTCCCACTCAATCTCAGCAACAGCTTCGTAGGATGCCAAAATGGCAGTTTCCTTGGATTTACGGCCTTCCAGAAGTTCTTCAACCCGGGGAAGACCCTGAACGATATCTCCAGACTTCTGGCGTTCAAAGACCAAGGTCGCAACCAAGTCGCCTCGTTGGACCAGGTTGTGGTTTTCAACCTGAAGCTGGGTGCCACCGC
>JANWKX010000076.1 GCA_025451145.1 Vampirovibrionales bacterium | reverse complement strand
TAATTACAGGGGGAGCAGGCTTTATTGGGTCTCATCTGGTTGAACGCCTGATTGAACAAGGGAATGATGTCATCTGCCTGGATAATTTTTTTACCGGCTCCAAGGCCAATATTCGCCATTTAATTGGTCACAAGTATTTTGAATTGATCCGTCATGATGTCATTGAGCCCATCCTGCTTGAGGTGGATGAAATTTACAACATGGCTTGCCCAGCCTCTCCGGTACATTACCAATATAACCCGGTCAAAACCGTTAAAACCAATGTCTTGGGGATGATTAACATGCTGGGGCTTGCAAAGCGGGTCAAGGCCCGGATTCTTCAAGCCTCGACATCCGAAGTTTACGGCGATCCCAATCAGCATCCTCAATCTGAAACCTATTGGGGACATGTCAATCCCATTGGGGTCAGAAGCTGTTACGATGAGGGGAAACGTCTGGCTGAGACACTCTGCATGGATTATCACCGACAAAATAAAGTTGATGTCAAGATTACCCGAATTTTTAATACCTATGGCCCCAGAATGGCTGAAAATGATGGCCGGGTGGTGAGTAATTTTATTGTCCAGGCCCTCCGAAGCCAACCCATTACCATCTACGGCGAAGGCCAACAGACCCGGTCGTTTTGTTATGTGGATGACCTGGTGGAAGGTCTGATCCGGATGATGGAACGAACTGAGCCGGGTTTTACAGGACCGGTGAACTTGGGCAATCCTGGAGAGTTTACCATTTTGGAACTGGCTGAAAAAGTCCTGGCCTTAACCGGTTCATCCTCTAAAATTCAACGTTGCCCGTTACCTCCTGATGACCCGACCCAAAGACGACCGGACATCACCATGGCCAAAGATGTTCTTGACTGGGAGCCGATGATTCAGTTGGAAGAAGGACTGAAGAAAACCATTGCCTATTTTGAAGGCCAGCTTTCCCAGTCCCAAAAGCCAATGCAACTGATTTAAAGCCTTGTGCTAAAATCAATCCACGATGCTTCCTGACAATAAGAGGAAGATTGTGGGAAAATTGTTAGATGGGAGAGGCCTTGATAGTGGATACATTGGAAAGTTGGATCAGGCAAATGCCTAAAGCGGAGCTACATCTTCACATTGAAGGGTCGCTAGAGCCTGAGCTGATGTTTGCCTTAGCACAACGAAATAACATTTCGCTGCCCTTCAAAAGCATCGATGAGGTCAAGCAAGCTTATTCTTTCCATAACCTGCAATCTTTCCTGGATATTTATTACCAGGGTGCCCAGGTCCTCCAAACTGAAGCGGATTTTTATGATCTGACATGGGCCTATCTCAAGCGGGCATCAGCAGAAAATATTCGTCATGTTGAGATTTTCTTTGATCCTCAGACCCACACGGAGCGAGGCATTGCCTTTGAAACAGTCATTACTGGGATCCACAATGCATTAGAAGACGCAAAATCTCAGTTGAAGATTTCTTCCAGGTTGATTTTATGTTTCTTACGGCATTTGAGTGCCGAATTGGCCATGGAGACCCTGTATCAAGCCTTGCCCTTTAAACATTGGATTATTGCCGTGGGGTTGGATTCATCAGAGCTGGGAAACCCTCCTGAGAAATTTAAAGCCGTGTTTGACAAGGCTAGGCAAGAAGGCTTTTTAGCAGTTGCCCATGCCGGAGAAGAAGGCCCTCCTGAGTATATTTGGCAGGCTTTGGATCTACTCAAGGTTGCCCGTATCGATCACGGCGTTCGCTGCGTTGAAGATCCCCGTTTGGTAGAGCGGCTGGTCAAAGAGGAAATCCCTTTGACCGTTTGTCCCCTCTCTAACGTCAAACTGAGGGTTTTTGATACCATGGCTGACCATAACCTTAAGCAATTATTGGCTAAAGGCTTAAAAGTGACACTAAATTCCGATGACCCAGCTTATTTCGGAGGCTACTTAACCCAAAATATAGTGAGTGCGCAAGAAGCCTTAAACCTGACTGCTGAAGAGATCCTTCAAATGATGCGTAATGCCTTTGAAGCCAGCTTCTTGGAGAATCCAGAGAAACAGGCTTTGATTCAAGACCTGGAACATAGCCTTCCCGTTGGACCTGTCAGTCATTAAGCCGGTAGGAGAAGTCCAACCCGCTTAATAAATCGGTCTTTATCAAAGGGACGGGTAATAAAATAATCGGCACTGAGGCGGGCACACTTGGTAATATGCTCCTCAATCGCGTAATCTGAAAGCACAATAGCAGGAATTCTGGATTGAGGCCCTTTGTATCGGAGCTTACTGAGAAAGTCAAACCCGAATTTATCCGGCAAATCCAGGTTAAGCAATAATAGCTTAAAGATTTCACGGTTCAGGCAGGTTAATCCATCCGCGGCATTGGTGGCTGTGCAGACCCTCAATCCAATATCAGACAATGCTTTGGAGATATTTTCAATATTGTCCGGATCGGGATCCATGAGCAATACTTCAAATTCGCCACTCTTCAGCTTGGTCCAAGCAGAGGCCTTGCCTTCCGCATCGTGGCCTTGCCCCGGCTTGCGGCGGGTTTTCTTGAGTTCCACAGGCTCTAGATCAAAATCGACATCCCCCATCAGATTTTGCTTAAGGGAATCAAAGAAGGACGCTGGAATTTCTCCAGCTTCATCAGTAGCACCGCCAGCGGCGGCCATCTCAAAGGAGAAAAAAGAATCTCCACCAGCCGCTTCATTGGAAGCACTTTCAAAGGTAAACAAACCTGATGATGATTCAGCAGCAGCACTTTCAAACGAAAAGGCAGGCTCTTGGCTGATAAACGACTCATCTTGAGTGCCCTCTGCAGAAATCCCGTCAAAATCCATGAATGCTGAGTCTTGAATTTCAGGTTCTTCAGGCGCATTCTTCAAGGTTTCGAGGGTCTCAATGCTCTCCAGGGCATTTTTAGGCAGAGATTCTGCTTTCAGCAGCTTGGTCTCAACAATGTCACGCAGTAAGGCGGTTTCCAAAGTCTTCATAATGGTGATGAAAATACGATTGCGGTCACTGATAGGCTCAACGATCAGATAATCCGCTACCCGGCCATCTTGAACGAGCCCTGAGGCGATATCAACATCCTGGCTAGTACAGAGCAATATGATGGGTAATTTGGCGTTCCGGCTTTCGGCAATTTCCCAAATACAGCCTTTTTTAAAACTTAGGGAGTTTTTGGTATCGTCAATGAGTTGAAAATATTGGGTATGAATCCCCGATAATATGACATCAACTTCGCCAGCCTCAAGCTGGCTATACACAATGGTCTCAGAGTCTGTCTGCATCAAATGAAACAGAGGGACATCCAGAACGGAGGCAACGTTATAAACCCAATCCTGATTTTCGTGGTAAAGCAGAACCCGATATCGAAATGCCATAGACCTACCTGAAAGACTTAAGGGGATACATTTTTCATTTTACACATGTGGGCCTTGGGCTGCATCCTTCGCCCTATAATTTAAGTTATTCTAAGGATTTTTATGGGTACCAAATGGCTGTCAAGTGAAAAGCTCAATCATAGGCACGGATTCTCAGGTTAACGTCCCTTAGGATTTGGCCTAAAAGGCTAAATCTTGATAAAAAGCTCGTTTGCTGGGAAGCGAACTTTTGCAAGGCGCTGATATTTGTCATCGGCGGCCCGATAACCCAAGGCACACATTACCACGCTTTGGCAGCCCCTTTCGGGAAGTTGCAAAATGCGATCGACACCCTCATTTTGAAACCCTTCCATCGGGCAATTATCAATTTGTAAGAGAGAAGCCGCGGTCATCAGATTGCCAAGGGCAATATAGCACTGGGCCGACATCCAGTTGGCCAAATCTTCTGGTTCGGTTCTTTCAAGGTAACCCGTCATCATTTCTCGAAACGGTTGTAGTGACTCGACTGCAACTTTGCGTGTTTTAGCGATCTCCTCTAAATAGTGATCGATATAGCCGACATTCATATCTTTCAACCTGGCAAAAATGACCAAGTGAGAACAGTCTACAACCTGCTGTTGGTTCCATGCTACCGGGACTAGCTGTTGTTTGACATTTGGATCCGTCACCACGACAAATCGATAGGGCTGAAGGCCAAAGCTGGTGGGTGTAAGCCGTAAGGTCTCTTCCAGGGTTTGCCAGAGCGGAGAAGGAATTTTTTGGGTTGAATCAAATTTTTTGGTGGCATATCGCCATTGAAGCGCTTTGATTACCTCATGCGATACTAACACGTTACCAGTCATACGGCCTCCTTGTGGGTGACTCTGAAGCGTTATAAAGTAAAGCCCTATAGACTATACCGGCATGGGATTAACACTCACCTTAGATAGATGGGTGAATCCACGGAAAAAAATAACTTTACAAAGGCTATTTTCGGTGAAAACGCAATAAAGACTTTTTTTAGTTCTTTTCGATGCTCAAATTGAAGCCAAAGTCCATGCGAATGGCATCAAGGTCAAGAATGGCGCTTCCATCAGGGAGTTCCATAATGTGTTGAGGTCTATAGCCATAACTCAATAACCGCTCTTTATCAGAAACGACAATGTTATCTGCGAGAGGGATCATAAATGGGCTTTCTAAAAGGACTAACTCTCTTAACGAAAACTTATTCTAAAGACATGAATCTGAACGTTCAATGAGGGATAGCAAACTGATCCTCAAAAAAGCTAAAGATCCAGACAATTTTGCTCAAAAATCCTGGCAACAATTGTGTTTAAAACCCGGGCGAATGCTCCGGAAGCCCATGATAGGCAACATTTGTCTCAATCTCGGATTCCAGTTGATGGTGCTCAATCAGCAAGGCAATGGCATTTAATCGGTCCATTAACGGACATTGGCCAACAGCGACGGATTTTAAGGCCGGGTATTGAATCAGCATTTCTTGCCAGGTCTTAGCTTCCTGATGCCAAGCACTAATTTCCTCCTGAATCGAGTTTTCCCGGTCCGAGTGCATGGCCTCATGGCTGATGATCGCAGCAAGGGCCGGAGCTGGGGCGCTGCGATGCTTTTCGTTGATATAGATAATGTGATGGTCATCATCCGTAATCACACTTAAGGCATCATGGTTCAGGTATTGAGGGCCGAGCTCACGCATATCCTTAAAGAGAACATGGCCTTCATTTTCAATCAGATAGCGAACGGTTTCCTTTTGAGTCGAATGCTCTAAATCACCTAAAGCCTCTGCGATCACTTGATCATGGGTACAATGATAGTAATCTGCCAGGGTATACGCGCTTGCTTTTCCCAAACAAAGCGGTCCAAGAAGCATCATTGCAAGCAAAAGGTTTAAACAGCGTAGGCCTCGCATCGGCATTACCCTTACCTTTATGTACACTGAGTCAATCTAGTGCCTATATCGGCACACGAGAACCTTGGTTAAGATTTCTGTTTTAAACGTAAGCAAAATGGGTGAATTTGCAGCCTTCAATACCAAGTCAGCAAGGTAAAGGGCTTGAAAGAAAATTTGCTTTCAAAAGAAAAGGGTGAATCTTGAAGAGCCGTATTGTTGGATAATAGCGGTTGTATATTTTCTGATGCATCACTCTGTCTTAAAAAATATAGCAGATGTATTCCAAAAACCTTGCCTGGAGAGCGTGCTTGTTAATTTAATCCAATGTTTCGAATCGTAACAAATTTGGCGGCTCCCTCAGAAAAAGGAGTACAAATCTCGTAAATAAATTTATAATCTTGAGTAGGTAAGTCTACCCTGCTGTGAAAGCTGGGGGTGTGTTGAGAAGCTAGGTTGTCCAAGAGAGGTTAAGTGAATTGAGGGTGTGTATAAATGAAATTTATAGAGGAATCTATCCTTGTCCGACCCGATATCGGAGAAGTGAATCGGTATGCGAGAAGAGCCAAGCAAGTGGCCATTACGTCCATTAGTCCCGTCTTTTCAGCCTCCGAAGCCGAAAGTGAACGCCGTCGGCTTCAAGCGTTGAGAATTCAGGTGGAAGGTCCACAAAAGTCGTTAAGTTATTTTAACCGAATGATTGAAGGGGCAAATTTAAAAATCTAACCCCATTTTTGAGAGTAAAAAACCAGGCTATCAGTAGCCTGGTTTTTTGCATGAAGACTTGAGAGCCAATGCTCATGAAAAGATTGTGGAACTAGAGATCTCTACTGCTCTATTTCGGCGTACAAGCTTGATTGAGGTAACCCAAAATCAAGCTTGTATCTCAGATGAATCATTTTTCTAAAGATTTTGCCATTTTGGCCAATCATGAATGTGACCAATCATGACAATGAGATGTTTCAAAACACCTGTAAGCATCGATCGTCATTCCCCATGTAGCGGGTTTGTGAAAAAACTCATTGTCAGACATCGGGAATTTGTCCAAAATAGAAGATGAGGTAAAGTCAGAAGTCATTTTTTTATTTATCTTCGGTATATCGGTATAGGAGGATTACCATGCCTTACGTTATCACGGAACCTTGCGTCGGCGTTAAGGATAAAGCGTGCGTCGATGTTTGCCCGGTTGATTGTATCTATGAATTGGATGGAGAGCCACAACTCTACATTAATCCCGATGAATGTATTGAATGCGGTGCCTGTGAACCAGCTTGCCCCGTTAATGCCATTTACATGGATTCGGAAGTTCCTGAAGGACAAAAACAATTCATCGACTTGAACGCTTCCAAATTCAAATAAACCCGGTTAACCCCTCACAAATAAGTTACTGAAATACTATTTTGAAAAGCACCTGAGCCTTAAAACTTAGGTGCTTTTTTGTGATGCGCTTTTTAAGGCATTGGATTTTGGCGAATGACTTCCTGAATCCTGTCCGGCAGAGCCAAGGGTGTTTGATGACGCGGGTTATAGCCAGGTTGATAGACATTCATATGGTTAAAGTCCATCATGACGTTGCCTCCTTGAGGGTTCAAAATGACGCCAAAGAAGGATCGCTTTTGAATAGTATCAAAGGCGAGTGAAAAGCGAATGTTTTTAGAACCAATCGAGATAAACACCTGTTGATCAACCAATAAGGCGTTCTTAGCATTATCTCGGCTTAAGCTTAAAATATTCATGGCGCCAACCGTCACATACTTTGTTAAATCAATGGAATTCACTGTCGTAAAGCTGTTTCGTCCGAAGTAATAGGTATCAAACACGAATGGAGAGGCGCCTGCGGTTGTTGTATACATATATCGAAACTGATTGAATACGGGCCCTAAGACAACCGTTGCATAGGGACCGCCTTGTAAGACCGTATAGGTATCGCCTGTCCCATAGTAGTTGGTGCGTCCTTGGGTCATAGCTCCAAGGGCTGCAAAATGCCCTAGTTGAACCAAGGGCTTAGCGTTAATGAGCTGCCATTGGAGCTGCAGACGCTCTGTTGTGACAACTTGATTCTCTCTGGGGCTGACGAAAAAGTTCTGTTGCCTGGTGGGGGAGAAGTTATCCCGGGCAATATCAGCAGAGGCGAAAGTCCTGAAAACCGTATTGGGAATGAAGTTAAACTGCCGGTAATCAGCAAGTTCTCCAATATATAGAGGGCGCTCACTACCGAAAAAGCCATTTCCATAATATTGGTTGACGCCAAAACGAAGGCGATCGTTACTACGGCCAAACAATCGGGTTTCGCTGTATAAAGTGGGCTCCTGAAGTGTTGAACCATACTGAAAATCCGTTCGGTTTTCCGGAGAACGATAGTGCGCCAGAATGCCAATGCCTAACTTGGGGCTAACATAGGTTGTTTTGCCTGATGTCACCTCGTTTCGATAGCCGCCACCATAAGTTAAAATTGGCGTGACCCGAAACCAACCATCAAATAAGGGATGGCTAAAGGAAGGCCCACCGTAAAGTCCACCGTAGTTAATGCTATAACCCAAATCGGGCCCCAGAAACGTCAGAAACCTGTTTTTTTCGTTGTACCCAAAGTGCAGGCGAGGCGCAAAAAACAATGGCATATTACGATAGCTGAAATTTGCCCGCTTAAATGTAATTTCATCAAAGCCTTTGGGTAATCTGTGGATATCAACCGTATTGGATTTGAATTGAAACATGGTGCCATTGGTATTAAAATCGGCTGCAGCAACATCTCTTGGGCTAATCGGTTTGTTGGGAATCAGAGGTTGCCCGTTCTTGAATGTTACGCCGCTTAAATCCGTATCATAAACCGAGTCTTGGCCTCGGCCTGTTGTCAGTAACGTTCCGGCATCCCCACTCAAAAAGAGTTCTTTTCGAGTCGCACTGTAATAGGAGTAAAAAGCACCCGGTCCAAAGAAAATACCCCGACTCTTGAATCTTGGGCTAAGCTTATTCAAAATCTGAGGTTCTAGAATCGCTCGCCCTTTCTGCATAACAATATATTGTTCGGTCCGAATCGCAGATTGGGACCGAATCCGAAAACTATTGGTGACCGATCGGGGATAAGCATAAAAGGAAACGTTTTTTTTCAAATCAAATTGCGCGGCAACGCTCCCAATCACCTTGTCCTTGGTAATAATAAACACATTACCTGTAGCCACCATATCGGCAGTTTTGGGGTTATAGGTGGCCTTATCGGCAAGCAATTCAAGTCCTTTTTGAGGGACAATGATATAGACATCACCAGTTACGGTATAAATACCGGATTGGGAGTTATAGCTCAAAGAATTACTGTTAATGTCAATATTGACCACTTGACCTGTTGCCGGATCCGTTCCTTGAAGATGGAGTTGCTGCCCGTTGGGCTGTGGTAAAGGACTGGTGGATTGCTGAGGTGGTGCAGTTTGAACTGTCGGCACCGATTGAGCCACAACAGATTGGCTCGGTGATTCTGGTAGAGGTACGGACAGAGAGGAGGTATCGGCAAATGCGAAACAGGAACTACATAGTAGGTAAATGAGCCCTATGGAAGCCCTCTTCAATACAGGTAAAACCCTAAACAACAATATCGCCTCATCAAAAGGGGCAAGGCAAGTGCGCCAGCCGCGAGAGCTATAACAATTCTTATCTATTCTAGCAAAGGCTCATTCGGACAGCCATAGATATGATGGGGCAAAACAAAAATGCTAAGGTTAGTGCTCCTAGATGGATTGTTCTCCGCTTGTTAAAGGGTCAATTGAGACAAAAATACGTTTGATCCAACGGCACTAACATAAAGAAAAAGGAGATTCTTTGAATCTCCTCCTCGCTTTGGAACTAGCTTGACCTAAGTTCCCCTCTGACATCCATTACCAAACTTTTACCACCCCAACCACTTCAAATGTTGATTCAAGCGTCTTCAATGCAATTCCAACCTGATGATAGATTAGCAAAATATAAAGATTTAGTAAAACGTTTTTGAGCCTCTATGAATAAATATTAAGATATTGTAACAAGTTACACTTAGGCTTAAACTGACGTTAGGAGAGCGTTTTGCTAAGAATGCCAATCTGCTGATAATGCTTAAGCATAGTCGACATAAGGGGGTTCAACCTGTTTAAAGTGCAAAGTACTTGTGTCCATCCGCATTAGGACAAGATAGATTTGCCGACCGAATCCCCAGAAAACTGCCTGATACGGCAATAGCTTGTTGGCGAGTCCATTGAAATAATAAAAAAAGGTGCAAGTGTTTTTTAAATTATTCGCCTTAAGCCATTAAGGAGCGGAATCATGACAGAAGTCTTTTTGGCCGAAACGGCAAAAAGGGCTCTTCAACAGCTTGCTGATGGAGAGCTTTTCGGAGATAAATTTGCCCTTGTGATGACCCCTGAAGCCAAAACCGATGTGATTATGGGCGGTCTTATCGAAAAATCCATTCTGGATGACTTAAAAACAACATTCCTTGGAGAGGCGCTTCCAGGGGTAGAAATCCATAGTTTTGGCCTCAACCCTAATGAGCTTCATGGCTGTTTTGAAGTTCATTTATTGAGCCTCTATCAGAAGGTATCCCTTAATCCAAGCCTGATATCAAGCGGCTTTCAATTCCTTTTCCGGGTGATTCAGCATCCGCAGATTTCATCAAGATGCCAGTACACCTTTATTGTCAGAAAAACCTATTGAATTGAGGCTTATGCGCTTATTGCAACCCTGAATAAACATTTTTCAGAGTGAGAGCAGGCTGGTAGCAGAATCACCTAGGGAAGCGGATAAGTTTAACGGAAAGGAGACTTTCGCCGTAGTTCCACGGCCACTAGGTGCTTCATTCAGACTGACTTCGGCACCGTGTATCTGGGCAATTTCATAAACAATGGCCAATCCAAGGCCACTTCCATCAACCCCGCTGCCCAAAATTCGGTAAAATCGCTCGAAGACCTTTAATCGTTCTGAAACCGGGATGCCTGGGCCATTATCCTGAACCACAAGTTCAATGGCATCCAACGAATGCTTCAATCGAACCGTCACCTGCCCCTCCGGTTGAGTATATCGAACCGCATTCTCAATCAGGTTCGCGATCATCTCTCTAAGGCTAATGGGATCGCCCTGTATTTCAACCGGTGTTTCGCTGCCTTCAAATCCCAAATCGATGTTTTTTTTCAAGGCCTCAGGCACATAGTCCCGAGTGGTGGCACGAGCAATCGTGTTAAGGTCTACCTTGGTGTATTGAGAATGCTGCCCGCCGGGTTCCGTACGTGATAAGGCCAAAAGCTGCTGAACCAAATGGACCGCGCGATCGACGCCGGTTTGGATTTGATTTAAGGCATGATAAATATCTTCTGGGTCCTTTTGGCGAAGCGCAAGTTCTGTTTGTGTTTTCAAGCCTGCCAAAGGCGTCCGTAATTGGTGGGCTGCATTGGCGGCAAATCGCTTTTGGATTGCCAGATCCTCTGCCAATCGATGCAACAGACCATTAATGGATTGAACCAAGGGGCGAACCTCAACAGGCGCATCGCTCTCCCTTAAAGGATGCAGATCTTTAGGGGTTCGTCTTGAAACCGCTTCTCGAACACGCTCTAAGGGATCAAGCCCCTTGGCTATCCCGAACCAGACAATCCATCCTGCTAGAACAATCATTAAAAATTGGGGTAAGACAATACTCACTAAAATTTCATCCGCCAACTTTTCACGCCCTGTCAGGGTTTCTGCCACTTGGATATAAACCGGCAAGTTTTCAGGCGCATTGGCAAGCGATAGCTTCATCGTGGCGACACGCACTTTATTATTGCGGGTATGCCCGTTTCGAAAGGTTATTTTCTCTGTCATATTGGCTGGAATTCCAGGGGTAATCCAAGGAGAACCTGAAATCAAACGTCCATGAGGGCCAATGATTTGGTAATACAGCTTGTTGACATCATCCTCTTCCAGAATTGCAACGGCAGCAGGCGGTAAATCCACTTCTAGTTGACCATGTTGGAATTGTAGCTGGCTTGCAAGAGAGCGTGCCGTATCGGCAAGTGCGTCATCATAAGCGTCATTGGCAAAATCAATGGCGATAAAATAGGTTACAGCACTTCCCACCAACCATAGGGTCAGGATGGGGACCATCAGCCAGCTGAGTAATTGGCTTCGAATAGAGTTAAATTTAACGCTCATACTGAATTCTCAACCAGATAGCCCAGCCCACGAATCGTTCTAAAGTTAAATCCTGCCGGCTCCAGTTTTTTTCGAAGGCGATGAATATACACTTCAATGGCGTTTTCGCCGACTTCTTCCTCCCAACCGTATAGATGTTCAACCAGTTGCTCTTTACTCACAATTTGGCCAACATGCATCAGTAGGACTTCCAGAATTCCCAATTCCCTGGGGGCTAAGTCAACAGATTCATCTTGAACGTAAACCCGTCGGCTTGAAAGATCAAGGCGTATAGGGCCATAAATCAGCTCTGAACGAACTTCTGAATGGTTTCGGCGAATAAGTGCCCGGATTCGAGCTTCCAGCTCAGGTAAGGCAAATGGCTTAATCAAATAATCATCAGCCCCTAAATCCAGCCCAATGATGCGATCTTCAACCGTATCCCGGGCGGTTAAAATCAAAATAGGAACCCTTAAACCTCTCTCGCGTGCGTTTTTGAGAACGTCAAGACCATCCAGAAGAGGAAGGCCCAAATCCAGCACCACCGCATCATAGGGATAGTTACTTATAGCATAGTCGGCTTCTTCTCCGCTATGGACACAATCTACGGCATAGCCGGATTGTCGGAGGGCAATCGTAATACCATCAGACAAAATGCTATCATCTTCGGCCAGCAGAACGCGCACTCAGAATCTTCCTTAGCAATTCGATGTTACTGTGCATTATCATATCGCCTTTAAAGCCCATATCCAAGTAAAGGAAAATCGCTATGATTGAATCCAACCCAGTAATAGACCCAACGGCTAAATGCTAACATTTGACTAATCTGAAAAAACAATTTTATCAAAGATGATCTGTAAGGTTGATGAAAGTTATGGCCAGTATGATAAGCTCACCCAAAATTTGATGGGTACCATGTGTGATCAATTTTGTTTCTCTCCCCACGTTATAAAAGGGAATTGATATTGTAGGAGGTTTCGCTTGAGTTCTACATCTTACACCCCAACCCTTCCCCTCTCTGAAGGTTCTATGACCGGTGAACAGTTTGAAGATGCCTTGTTGGCCATTGAGAAAGATGTCTGCTCCCATGGCGATACCGTTCATTATGCAGAACGGCCAAAGTTTTTCGAGAATTGCGAGGGGAGTTATCTTTACGATTATAATGAAACCCCTTATCTGGATCTTCAGATGTGGTACTCTGCCGTCAATCTGGGATATGCCAATCAGCGGGTGAATAATGCCCTGAAACAACAGATTGACAAGCTGCCTCAATTGGCTTGCCAGTACCTTCATAAAGAAAAAGTGGAATTGGCGAGCATGATCGTCGATAGCGCCAAGAGCGCTTTTGGCGAAAAAGGCAGAGTGCATTTCAATGTGGGTGGTTCTCAGGCTGTTGAAGATGCCTTGAAGCTGGTTCGCAAGCACACCCGAAAGCAGCATATGCTGGCCTATGAGGGTGGATATCATGGCAGAACCCTGGGCGCATCGGCCATTACTTCGTCTTATCGTTACCGAGAGCCCTTTGGCGAGTTCGGAGATCGGGCGGAATTTGTTCCATTTCCATACTGTTTTAGATGTCCCTATGATAAAAAGCCGGATTCATGCGGGATGCACTGCGTAAAGCAGTTTGAACGCAAGTTTGAGCACGAATATACCGGAACCTGGAACCCCAAAACGGGCAAAGCAGAGTTTGGCGCTTTCTTTGTAGAGTCTATTCAAGGAACGGGTGGCTATGTCATCCCCCCTAAAGAATATTTCCCTGAGATAGCCAGAATCTGTAAAGAACGGGGTATTCTCTTGGTCGATGATGAAATTCAAATGGGCTTTTTCCGAACCGGTAAACTTTGGGCCATGGAGAATTTTGGGGTTAAACCCGACATCATGGTCTTTGGTAAAGCCCTGACCAACGGTTTAAATCCCCTCTCCGGCTTATGGGCCAAAGAGGAGCTGATTAGCCCCGATAAATTTGGTCCTGGCTCAACCCATTCAACCTTTTCGTCCAATAGTTTAGGGACAGCCACTGGCCTTGAAGTGATGAAAATCTTTAAAGAAGGAAATTATGAAGAGACGGTTCCTGAAAAAGGGGCTTACTTCCTGAATATCCTGAAATCACTTCAGAAGAAACATAAAGAAATTGGCGATGTGGATGGCCTGGGGCTTGCCCTGAGAATGGAAATGTGTGAGGCCGATGGCTATACACCTAGTAGGGCCTTGGCCGACAGGATGTTCCAACGAGGACTAGAAGGCAATCTCAATGTTAACGGTAAAAAGATGGGATTGGTTTTAGATATCGGCGGCTACTACAAAAATGTTGTCACCCTGGCGCCCTCTTTGGAAATTACCGTTGAGGAAATGGATCTGGCCCATGACCTGCTGGATCAACTGATCACTGAATGTAAGCAAAACTAGATATTGTCTGATGAAAAAACCACTTCGTATTTTCTGTGATTTTGATGGCACCATTACCCAAAAAGACACTGTGGATTTCCTCCTGACCCACTTGGCTGATCCCTTGTGGGAAGCCATTGAAGAACGGTGGGTAAAGGGAGAAATTGGGTCTCGGGAATGTATGGCCGAACAAATTCCCCTGATCCAAGGTGGCTGGCCCGCCATTGAATCCATGCTGGAAAGACTCCATGTGGATCCAACCTTCCCGGATTTTGTAACTTGGTGCGCCCAGAAGCAGATTCCGCTTGTTGTTGTCAGTGAGGGGATGGATCGGGTGATTCAGGCCATCCTCGAACGAGAGGGGATTCACGTCGATGGCGTTTGGGCAAATCGCCTTGAGATTTCCCCGGAAGATGGGAAGCTGTCCTTATCGTTTCCATTTGCCCCACCCGATGCCGATTGTCGGGCAGGCTTATGTAAATGCCGTGTTTTGGAGCAGACCTCTGCGCGGCAATATCAGCGTGTGGTCATTGGTGATGGCCGTAGCGATTTATGCTGGGCAAAGGATGCAGACATTCTTTTTGCAAAATCATCTTTATTGAAGTATTGCATTGAGAATCAAGTGGCTTGTCGTGCCTTTGGCGATTTCAATATGATTCGACAGGTTCTGGAATCTTATCTTCAGAACCCCTCCACAACAGTGGATATGCTCCTTACCTTGCAACACGAGGATTATCTTCATGCCTAACATGCCCCCCCTGGCCAAGACAGCTGATGAAAAGATTGGGGTTCTTTTGCTTCACGGTTTTTCAGGCACTCCTGGCGAGATGCGCCCTATTGCAAAGCATTTGAAAGGCCTGGGTTATCATGTAGAAACACCTCTGCTTGCTGGCCATGGCGCCGGGCACCGGGAGTTAATCAACTCGACATGGCAGGACTGGGTCCAAAGTGCACAGAACGCCCTAAATGAGATGCTTAAAAACTATGATCAAGTTTATGTGGCTGGTTTGTCCATGGGGGCAATGCTGGCCATTATTCTGGCCGCCAGAGAGCAACGGGTATCTGGTATTATTGTCCTTTCGATGAACCTGGGCTTACCCGGTTCAGTGGCTCCTCCAACAAGGCATTTACTACCCCTTGTTTACAAATTCCCGATTTTAAGGCGTCATCTTTATTGGACCGAAAAGCCGCCTTATGGCTTAAAAGATAAGCGTATGCAAAAGCTCATTACCCGTTCCATCGAAAAAGCCAAAAAGGATCAAGGCAATGAGTTTGGAATATTCAAAACTTATGTGGCATCCTTGTATGAGCTTAAACTGTTTAGTAAAGTCGTTCTCCAAGAGGCACCTTCAGTCCAGTGTCCCGCTTTTATGATTCATAGTGTTGAAGACACCATGCTCAGTCCCTTGAATGCCACCGTCATCTATGGCCAGTTGGGTAGTCGGGAAAAAACCATCTCTTTGATTAATGGCTGTGATCACGTCATGACCATTGATTTACGGAAGGATGATGTTGCAAAGGCCGTTGGTAATTTTATCGAGAAAACTTCGAACAAGCTTGAGAAGGATGTGCCGACATGGGAAGTGGCTTAACCGCTGAAATCCACGCACGATTAGACTCAATCACGCCTGAAGAATGGAGACGCTTATTTCCAGACTATCCTGATTCTGGCGAAATGATTTCCCTTATTCAGGATTCTGGGTTTGATGGCTTTAATCTCCATAGCATCGTGATTCGCCAAGATCAGGGTCACCAACCTATATTATTTTTACCGATTTTTGAGACCGAGTATAAGCTGAATTGTATCACTCAGCCACGCATTAGAAAGTTAATTGAGACCGGATTGCCTTATTTCCAGAAGCTGCTAACCCCGAAATTAGTGGGGATTGGATTTGTCGAAGGTGAATGGGGACAAATCGGCTATGAGCATACCTTGAATGATGAAGACTTGATGGAAGCCTGGATATTGGCCCTGGAAAGCTTTAAGGCCTTATCATACGGATTAAAGGCGGATCTTTTAGCGTGGGTCGATTTCAACACGGAAAGCGGACAGGTGATTCCCATATCCCAGTTGCAGGATTATATACCTCTGAAGGGCTTACCCTATGCTCGGGTGCCACTCCCCTTTAAAACCTTGGATGACTATTTTGCCAATCTATCCAGAAGCACCCGGAAGAATATGCGCCGTAAACTGCGTAAAGCCCAAGGGATAGAGATTATTCGGACCAAGGATCCAAAGCCCTGGATGGAGATCATTTACCAGTACTACATGGATACCCTGATCCACCACGATTTGTATTTTGGGATTCATCATCAGGATTACTTTGCAGAAGTCTGTAACCGTGTTCCAGGGGCGGAATATACGCTTTATTTTCTCAATGGACGGTTGCTGGCCTTTAACCTCTTGGTTGCCTCATCGGGTGAACTGGTGGATAAATACTTCGGTATGGATGAAGTCCTTGGTCAGAAATACAGCTTGTATTTTCTCTCGTGGATAGAGAATATCCGCTATTGTATTGACAATAATATTCCGGTCTATAGTGCCGGGGCCGCCTCTGAAGAAGTGAAAGATCACTTGGGGGCAGAATTCAAGGCAAATATGATATTGTTTAAGCATCAAAACCCGATTATCCATTGGATTTTGAAGCAATTTAAATCGGCCTTTGACTATCCCCTTAAAATTGATCTGCCTGAACCGGTCCTGGGCAGAAGATGGCAACAAAGGCCTGTCCTTGTGCCAGCCATTACAGTGAAATCGCCTCAGACGAATAATGAAACATCTTTTACCGAGCGAGTAAAAGCCCTTTAATAATGATATGACGATTACCCCCCTTGGTTTTAATATTGATGGCAGTATCGGCCTTCAGCATCAGCTTGTGGCAAACCTTTCAGCGACTTTTGATTGGCGCTCCCAGGAAGACTCATTAAGGTTATTTTCCGGTTCAAAAGCGATTCAAGGGCTAAAATTGAAAATCCAAGAACTTCGTCAGCGTTTCCCAGAGCCATGGCTGGCGTTTTTGGGATCCGGAGATCTGCATCATTTGACTTTATTACTCTTAGAGACTTTGCCTGAGGGCGAAGAGCCTGTGACCTTGGTTTTAATTGATAATCATCCGGATTGGTTTAGCCAATGGCCTAAATACCATTGCGGCAATTGGGTTTCAAGCACCATTCAATTGCCCAGGATCCAATCTGCCATTTTAATGGGTCAGGATAGCGCTGATATCCGTGGGAGCCAGTTCTGGCTTAGCCCCTATGAAGCCTGGCAAAAAGGCCGGATTGCATTATACCCATACCGTCGAAAATCAAGTTTTCTGCCGTTGAAGTGGCCTAAAGCGGTTCCAAGTGTGTCAAAATTAGTATATTCTCCATTGGGAACGACGGTTCGCTTTAACACATTGGCTGAGGATGGTCCCCAAGGCTTTTTTGAGGCTTTTGGAAAGCGTCTTATGGGGCAATCCATCTATTTGAGTATTGATAAAGACTGCTTATGCCCTGAAAATGCGATGACAGATTGGGACCAAGGGCAAATGTCTCTGGCAGATATCGAGTGGGCGATCAAAATCCTTGGACAGACTTGTAAGATTGTTGGGGCCGATGTCTGTGGCGATATTGCCATGAAACCATTGGCAGGCTTTTTTAAACGGCTTGATGCGGGTAGACTGTTTGAATCACACCAGCGACCCCAGGATCATGAGCGAATCAATGAGCAAACCAATCTGGCCATATTAAAAGCTTTTAAGTCCATTAATACACAGGAATTAAATCAATGCCCCTTGTCGCACTCTTCTTGTTAGGCCTTTGCATCCTTTTTGAAACGGGCGAGCAGGTTGCCTATACTTTCTCTGGCAAGCTGGCAGATAAAAAAGCGCTTTGCATCGCGACCGGAGTTGGGGTCCACCTGCTTAAAATTGCATCATGGTATGGGGTTTTGAGAATTATGCCCTTGGGGATTGCAACCCCCTTAATGGGCGCAACGTATATCAGTATTCCATTGGTGAGCCGGTGCTTATTTGGGGAAGAAGTCAATCGACAGCGTTGGATTGGTATCGGCATTATCCTCATTGGCCTATGGCTAATCTGGGGGCATCAGCAATGAAAGCGTATATGCGTAAACTGATAGCACTTCGTTTGATGGGGCTTTTGCTCTTGTTGGATATTTTAGAACTGGTTCTTGAAAAGACGGCCGCCCTTCATGGCCAAGCCTCGGGCTGGGATTTCTATCTGAATCTGCTTCATCAGCCGTGGATGTGGTTCGCCTTAGCACTTGGCCCTATACAGCTTTGGATCTGGACCAAGATATTGGCCAGAACCGATTTGAGCTTTGCTTATCCCATCTCCAGCCTGAGTTATGCCCTCACGATGTATGCGGCACAATTGATTTTTCACGAGCACTTAAGTCTCCAAGCCTGGGTAGGGGCCTTACTGACGACAGTGGGCGTTGCCATTGTATCCAGTGGTGATCATAAAACCGTTTTGGAAACAGAATCGCCTGCGGAAACGCTTGCAGCCAATATGACTGATGGCTGAAGCGCAGGAAGTTAAGATAAACGCGTAAAAATTTACAAAGGCGTGTTGAAGGGATTGGCCTTATGGTAGCATTGAGGCCTGATAATCAGACTTGGTTAGGAGGATTCACCTTGAACAATGTTCGTTTTGGCACCATAACACATGTGGTGCAAAGTAAAGCCCAGTCTCCAGGACTTTGGACGGTCGTTACATCAGAGCACCCTAAAGTCGCAAAACGTTTTGAAGCCTATGAGGCGGACTTACGGGCTCAACATGCCGATGATCCATCCTATCAAGTTTATAGTTTTTCGCTAAAGCCCAACGAAAGACTTGTTGTCGATAGTCAGAATGATGATTTAAAAAACATTGCCTATGAAATTTTCCTACAGCATATAAGGCGCCAGGACACACCACTAGATTTTCGTGAAAGCCTAAATCCAGATTTGATTTATCAACGGTATAATCAAGCTGAACGTCAGGTGGTTAAAGCCCATGCCCAATCTGCTCCAGTGATCGATTTAGATGCCTAAAGGGGATTAAAAAATTAAGATTCAGGCAAAATGCCCTGGATTTGCTTTAATCGCTGGAGAAGTTGCCGGTTGATGTTTTCGATGCTAAAATCATCGCTTTGCCACGGGCTGCTGAGAAAATGCCAGTTACATGAATAACTTCGCCCTTTTGAATCGGTATATTCGATATAATAAGGACGACTTGGATCCAAAAAGGTAAAATCCATTCTAAGATGCTCTGGGCCCGGTCCAATCAGATCAAGGCTTTTTAAAGCCCCGTTTAACCAAATCCCGTATGTCTTTCTGAGCATCACAAAGGTCAACTCATAGGTTTTACGACCTATCTTGAAAGAGGACACCGTTGCCCTCGTGGGCTCTCGGTCATTTCCGGAGTCAATTGGAACTGACCGAATGGTCTTAACAGGGTCTTGATTGAGCCGCTGAAAACACTCCTGAAGTTTCACACTCATCACGGATAACGCCGTTGATGCTTGATGATTCTGATCCGAGTCCGAAAAGCGAAGCGCCCTGGCCGGTGGAATACGGCATGTTGTAGATTGAAACGATACCCTCGAAAAAATCATCCAGCCCTCGTTGGAAAATATTTCGTCCTAAAAAAGCAAGTGTATCATAAACCAGAAGCATCGTATTTTAAGCCATTTGCCTCTCCCCATTTATGTTCCAACTTTGGGTTACAACAAGTCCTCAAAACTTTGGATTGTAAAAATATATTTTTGCGAAGGCAATCGGTCTTCTTGACCAACTTTATTAACAATACAACATCAAAAAGAAATACTGAGGATGGTATCTATTGGGGACAGGCCTCTACCGTTTAACCTTCCCGTTCTCTCAGGTTCATTACCAAAGACAAATGGCCTTCAAGAGAGAAGTGATCCGCTTTGGACAAGATACAGGTTCTCCAGGTACTGATACAGCTCAATTCACTGGGCCAGTACCGAATGTTCATAAATCGGCCATTAAGGCAGATCTAAGCCCTATCATTAATCTCTTATCCTCTCAATCAGGCCCTACAACCCAAACGAATCAGGGATTGTTCCGTCTTCTGGAAACAACCCTTAATGTTAAGCCTCCTGGTCCAGGAGAAACGCAAATCGTTAAGATCGCGGATCAAGCCGATTCTAGGATCCGGGCAACCATTTTAACGCACCGCCCAAAAACAGGACGCAATCAGCCACAAATCACCATTTGGCTAGACTTTAAATCTTTGGAACATCCCGTTTTAAAACGCTTGTCTGAACAGCTCGACTTCCCTCTTTTTCAGGAGAAGGATGATCTCGCGGATATCGATGATGATGATTCTGTTATCCTATCGGAAGATACTCAATTAAAAGCGTATGATTTACAACGTGATCAAGCTTCCGGAGATATCAGTCCTCACCTGATTCATCTTTATAGCGGTCAAAATTACTTTATTACTGCTCACAATAAGAGTGAAGCGAATATTAATAGTGTCAATCGACAGGTTACAAGAAGAAAAGCTTTTTTAACCCCATCAGATTTGTTAATCGATACGATTTCCAGAGTAATTCGGCATAACCAAAAGGTTATTGATACCCTTTACGATGATCTGGATGCGCTGTCGGAGGAAGTGCTTAAAGAAGCACCTGATGGCGATGCGATACTTGTTGATTTGGCAAAAGCCAGTGAAAAAATTATGGGTATTCAACGTGTCTTAATTCGACAGCGCGTAATATTAGCCGATGCAGAAGATAAAACTCAATTGCTATTGGATGAAGCCAAACGCTCTGATAAAAAGCCAAGTGAAATTCAGGAGTTAGAGCGAATCTCCCAAAGATACCAAAAATTAAGAGCTGAAATAAGTGACCAGATCAAGGATATCGAATCGCATGTCGCTAGAGTATACAGCCTATATGAAGCCAAACGCTCCGAAAACAGCAATCACTTAGATAGGATGATGAAGAAAATGGCCGCTTGGACAATCATCTTGGCATTTCCTGCAGTGATCTTTGGTTTTTTTGGAATGAATACAGCAAACCTTCCTTTTGCAACCGTTCCCTTAATGAGTGAATATGTGGCTGCAGGTACGATTAGTGTCAATGGCTTTATTTTTTGGCTGTTAAAGAAATACAACTGGCTTTAGGGCTACCTAAGCGCTGGATTTCTCTGTTTCAGACAACATAGCTTTTAAGGCTAGCATCTGGTCCCTCAGTTGAGCGGCTTTTTCAAAATCCAGCATCTTGGCAGCCTGCCTCATCTGGATTTCGATTTCATGAACCAGCCCAGGCAGTTTATCCACACCAATAGCCTGCACTTCATCCTGAAGGGCTTGAGCTGATTGATCAATCTCTTCCTGCATCGCCCCAACAATATCCAACAGATTATTGGAAAAGGCTTTTTCAATGGTTTTGGGAACAATGCCATGTTCCTGGTTGTAATCCATCTGAAGTTCACGGCGGCGGTTGGTTTCAGAGATGGCTCGCTTCATCGAATCGGTCATGGTATCGGCATAGAGAATCACTTTACCACTGACATTTCTGGCAGCACGGCCAATGGTTTGAATCAGACTGGACTCTGATCGGAGAAAGCCCTCTTTATCGGCATCCATGATTGCGACTAAGGTCACTTCAGGCAAATCCAGACCTTCTCTGAGTAAATTGACGCCTATTAAAACATCAAATGTGCCTTGTCGAAGGTCTCTCAAGATGGCTACGCGTTCGATAGGCTTCACATCACTATGCAGGTACTGAACCCGAATATTCAGCTCCTTGAAATATTCGGTTAAATCTTCCGCCATGCGCTTGGTTAATGTGGTAATAAGAACACGTTCCTGGCGACTAGCCCGTGCCTTGATTTCCGATAACAAGTTATCCACCTGATATTGGGTTGGCCGAACTTCTATCTCAGGATCCAAAAGGCCTGTCGGACGGATAATCTGCTCAACCACCTGGCTGGCTTCTTCCAGTTCAAACTTGCCCGGTGTGGCTGAGACATAAATGCGTTGGCCAACCCGTGACCAGAACTCCATAATATTTAAAGGGCGGTTATCGCGGGCGCAAGGTAAGCGGAAGCCGTAATCCACCAGGTTATCCTTACGGGAACGATCCCCATGGTACATCCCCCGGAGCTGGGGCAACGTCACATGGGATTCATCCACCATCAGTAAAAAGTCTTTTGGGAAATAATCCAGAAGCGTTAACGGGGGCGTACCAGGCGGCCTATTTTCAAAAATACGGGAATAATTTTCGATGCCGTTGCAATAACCGACTTCCCGAATCATTTCAATATCTCGCCAGGTTCTTTGCTCAAGGCGTTGGGCCTCTAACAATTTGTTATTGTCCCGAAGCTCGGCCAGGCGAACTTCCAACTCTCGTTCAATTTGTTGGACGGCTCGGGTGACATCATCGGCATTGGCCACATAGTGAATGGCCGGATAAATGACGATTTCCTCAGTAAATTCCAGAATTTCACCGGTTTCTGAGTTTAAAATAGAGATTCGCTCCACGTCATCCCCGAAAAACTCAATCCGAATCAATCGATCCTCATAGGCCGGTTGAACCTCGACCACATCTCCCCGGGCCCGGAAGCAGGATCGCTTTAAATCCACATCATTTCGGGTGTATTGATTTCGAACCAGGAGCTTTAACAGTTGATCCCGGTCCAGACTATCTCCTTGATGAATTCGAATGGCCGCATCAAAGTAGTTTTGAGGAAGCCCCAATCCATAAATGCAACTGACACTGGCCACAACCACCACATCTCGCAGCTCAAATAAGCTTCGGGTGGTACTGTGGCGAAGGCGATCAATTTCATCATTGATTTGGGCTTCTTTTTCAATATAGGTATCAGTACGGGCAATATAGGCTTCCGGCTGGTAATAGTCATAATAGCTAATGAAGTATTCCACAGCATTGTTGGGGAAAAAGCCTTTAAGTTCGTTGTAAAGCTGCGCTGCAAGGGTTTTGTTATGGGCAATCAATAATGTAGGGCGCTGAACGTGCTGAATGACATTGGCCATAGTGAAGGTTTTACCGGAGCCGGTAACGCCTAAAAGGGTTTGAGCCGAATAATCATCATTAAGCCCCTGTACAAGCTTGTCAATAGCCTGGGGCTGATCTCCTGAGGGCTGATAATCCGAGACCAATTGAAATGGATACGCTTTCATAGGGCCATGATGAGTGATTTTTATCCAGGTTTCAAGTACAAGCTCCTGCCCGAAATAAGGATTTTGAATTATTTTCAATAAAAAAGCGTACCAAGACAGGTACGCTTTTTAAAATCTGGTTGTCGAGGTTAAATTAATATCGAGATCCAGAACTACTCCCTGTGTAGCAATCACGGCAGTAAACAGGTTTGCTTCCGTTTGGCATAAAGGGAACTTGGGTCTGAACCCCGCAAGAGGCACAAGTGGCATCATAAAGCTGCCTCGGGCCACGGCTTCCACCTCTTCCTCCACCATAACCGCCGCCACCACGATTTTGTTTGGCAGCATCACGGCAAGTCTTGCACTTTTTAGGTTCCTGAAAACCTTTTGACTGGAAAAATTCCTGTTCTTCAGATGTAAATGTGAACTCCTCGCCACATGCCTGGCAAGCAATTTGTCGATTGGTGAACATGACCGGCTAGGGCCTCCTTTAAGAAATAACCATTATATTGAACTGAGATTGAGGAACACCCTACCGGAATAAAAATTTACCCACGGGAATTTTCCAAAAACTCTAATAACATATCATGCCACTTTTTGCCATGAAATTCAATCATGAAAAGGGTCGAGAGAGCTAAACCCTTCCTGGCAATTCATATCGAATTTTCGTGCAAGTCTCCTGGAAATACTTGAAAAAGTCTTCACCAGGGCCCTGAAGTCTATTTCGCTTTGGTGTAAGTTTTAATAACTTTATAAAAATTATCAATGTCTATAGGCTTGGTGATAACATCCACACAGCCATATTCCAATGCTTTATCCCGATTGATGCCTGTCGCCAAGGCTGTATAAGCAAGAATGGGGATTTGCTTTATTTTATCATCCGATCGAATCACTCTAACGGCTTCATAACCATCCATTTCAGGCATCAGAATATCCAATAAAACCAGATCAGGATGGGATTTTCGCATCATTTCAATGCCATTTTTAGCATTATTCGCCGTTAACGCTTCATATCCGGCAAACTCAAGAATATCTTTCGTCATCTCAAGATTGTTAGGTTTATCATCAATAATAAGAACCTTCGTTTTCTCCACCATTAAACTTGTTTTCCTTGCTGTAGGGCCTCATTTCCTCGTTGTCTATACGCGTCTGCCGAAAAGATATTAGGGAAGCGGAATGTAAAGCAGGAACCTACACCTTCTTCACTTGTGACCGTTATGGTTCCCCGGTGTAGTTCAACCAAATGCTTGGTAAGTGCCAAGCCCAATCCTGTGCCCTCGTATTTTCGCGATGCCGTTGAGTCAATTTGGTAGAATTCAGTGAATAAGTTCCCTATTTTATCCTGTGGAATGCCGATGCCAGTATCCTCCACCTGGCCGACAAACCAGAATTTCCCATTACTCTCTTCCTGATAGAGCCTAACAATAACATTACCGTTAGGTTTATTGAATTTAATCGCATTGCTGATCAAATTAATAAAGATTTGCTTTAAACGTGCTGGATCAGAGATAACCTGGGTTAAGTCGGGCCCGACTTCAAAGGTTAGCGAAACGTCTTTTTCTTCTGCCATAGGGAAGAAAACATCTTTAAGCTCCTCAATCAAAGAGGATACCGAAACTTTATCAAGATCAAGATTAATTCGGCCAGCCTCTATCTTTGCGATATCAAGGAGGTCATTCACCATATCCAGTAAATGTCTTCCGCTGACATAAATATTATGAGCGTACTTTTTTTGCTTATCGCTCAGTTCTCCGGATACGCCTTTATCCATCATTTGGGAATAGCCTATCACCGCATTGAGCGGGGTCCTTAACTCATGGCTCATATTGGCCAGAAATTGGCTTTTCTTTCGGTTCGCATCTTCTGCCGACTCTTTGGATTCTTTGAGTGCTTGCATGGCATGCTTACGCTCTGTAATATCCCGGGTGATATTGGAAAACCCAATTAACTCTTTT
Source organism: Vampirovibrionales bacterium (assembly GCA_025451145.1). Classification (GTDB taxonomy): domain Bacteria; phylum Cyanobacteriota; class Vampirovibrionia; order Vampirovibrionales; family JAGQHJ01; genus JANWKX01. The sequence continues at coordinate 5,037 of JANWKX010000076.1, read as the reverse complement.
TTTTCGTTATAAAGTGCTGTTAGAAGGATACTGGCCCAAAATTGGGAACCATCTTTACGAAAACGGAAGCCTTCCGTTTCAAAGCGACCTTTGGTTGCTGCAACACCCAGTTCTTTTTGTGGCAAACTTTCTTCAATCAATGGGGGGGGTAAAAAGGTTTCTAAAGGTTTCCCAAGAGTTTCTTCGGCTGTATACCCAAATAAGTTTTCGGCACCAGCGTTCCAACTGGAGATATTGCCATGAATATCAACAAAATAGATAGAATAATCCTTGACATTTTCAACCAATAAACGAAAGCGCTCCTCACTTTCCTGTAACTGATGGGTCCGTTCTTCAACCATCCGTTCTAAATCTTTAGGGCTTTTCAGCATTAACGCTTGGGGGATGGTCGGAATCATGGCAAAGATGGTCCTCCATGACACCAAGGCCGTTACAAAGAGGATAACGCCTGCCAGTCGATAGGCAGGCCACCAGAAGAGGGTGGCATCCATAAAGTGAGTTGTTCCACAAGCGAAAATAAAGGCAGCAAATAGCCAGAAAACCCTGGGAAAAGGAATGTCCGTTCTTTTTCGTATAAATTGGGCAATCAAGAACGGAATGGTGTAATAAGCCGCTCCAATACCAATATCTGAAAGAATATAAAACCACCCTGTAAAGTGATTCCATTGTCCACAAAGCCATCTTGGCGGAAAGGCTTCGATATTAAAAAGATGAGAGAAATAATAGAGGGCTTCATTCATTTTTTATTATACTTTTCGTATTTTTATATAAACAGAATATTGGAATTAATGAGCAATGCTAGCATACCCAACGATAAATAAAATAATGGGTTTATAGAATAACGCTATGGAGGGATTATCTGGCGCTTTTTTGGGCATAAAGGCACAATATCAATAAGCGATTTAATTTTACTGTGGCGTAAACGCACAGCGTAAATTAATGGTGATAATCACCTTACACAATGCGGACATCTGGAGCTGACAAGAAGTAACTGAATGTTAAGTTTGAATATTAATTTTAGCAATCGGTAAAATTGAGCGCCTTTCATTAGATTAAATAACTTGATTTGTTAAAAGTTACAATAAAGGATATTTCAATGCGCGCCTCTGCAATCAACTATATGTCTCAATTTCGCCCCGCCTTGACTGCTTCAAGACAACCCAGAATGCTTTCAAATAGCCACACTATGGGGCTGGACACGGTTCATTTTGGCCAAAATAGATTAGTCCGTTTGTTGCCCAAATGGGCCCAAGGTTCTTTAGCCGCTATCATGTTGGGTTTTGCTGTAGCCAGCGCCTCTGGCTGCGGTATACTTCCGCCAGCATCTCAAGCTCCTTGCGGTGATGGATCTGTCCAAATGTCTGTCGACGCAAACGCATTGCCAGGCTCAGTCAATGTCGTTAATCCTGGTTATAATGTAGATAGCAACCAGGTTGGCGAAATTTTCAACTGTAACAACCCTTCCCAAGTCTACGGTTTCGTAAAAGACGGTGAATTATACTTAAGCGATCCAAGGGTCCCTAACACCAATAATCATCCTATTGCGAAAGTCGATGGGGATGGCTTTATTTCTAAATATGAGAATGGACAGTGGGTCAAGATTGCCTATTTTGGAGATAGCAGTATCACTGGATATTATCTCCCTAAGACTATGGATGGGTTGTATTTGCTTAAGCCCAACGGTGATCCTGATGTTGATCATCCTTTAGGAAGTTTTGATCAATCAAGCTGGGGGAGTAACATGGATTATCAAGATGATGCCATGGTACTCGTTCGGGTATTACTAATGACCCCTGATGGACACTGGAATACGGCAGCTTTAAATGCCACCCCAGAAGCAGCAGTGACTGTAAAACCTGTTCGGATGATTAAAGCCTAATTAATCAGCAGATCTAACTCTCAAAGCTGGCTTAGTATTCTAAGCCAGCTTTAGTCTTGTTTAGGGTCAGCGAATATCTGACAACCGATTTCTAAACAATACAAATAGCATCATCGAAGTTTTGAAAATATCTGTATGGCATTAACCAAGTCCTGGCACACCGTTGACTTGAATGTCTCAATTCGTTTCCCACTTACAGAAAGTGGCTGAGGGGTGGAGAGCCAATTATACACCCGCAGATTCCAACTTAATGCTGCTGCGTTCCCGCCCTGACATGGTTCGTTGGCCTTACGCCGTATAATGACTGAATCCTTCATTGCTGAAGGCTCCACCCCTCAGCCACCCATTAAACATGAATGAAAGGGATAAGTCTCTACCCAACAGAATAGCGTACACATTTTCAATATACAAGAATCAGCCCAACAAACACCATGGGGCTCTATTTCTATTGGTTAATCGCCAACGCCGTAGACGGACGATGGTTATTGCCCTTTGAAGCTGTCGAAATGCTCTACCAAACGATAGTCATATGCAAGCTGTTGAACATAATGCTTCACATGAGAATCGGCCGTTGCAACAGCTATCTGGCTAACAATCCGGTTCCCAGGATGAATTTCGCCATCCGGTGTTCCCCAGAAACTAGATTCATCTCGCGCACCGTCATATTCAAAGCGCTCAAGACCATCTTCAAATAAGGCTTTAGCCCCCATCTCGAATGTATCGATTTGGTTATCGCCATTTAGATCAAAGGATTGGAGGGATTTACGTTCATAACGGCGATTAATCGGAGCGAGTACGAGGCGTGCAAGCCATTGACCTGGAGAGTTGGCCGCCTTCACATAACGGCTCCATTCTTGGCTATTTAATCGCCCATCCTTATTTTTATCGAAACGGTGGATGAGCTGCTCACCGTAGCCAAATAGATTCTGATACATTTCGTCTTGGTTCAGACTATCTTTAGGGGTGTATCGAACAAAGGACCACTGGCTTTGAAAACGATCTTTTTTGGGTTTAGCCGTAATTCCTGACGCATAGGCATCTGCCGCATTTCTTCCATAATTTCCAGGCTTTTCAGAATCAAATGGGCCTGTTTGACCATCAATTTTCTTTGCGGTCCGATCCTGACCCGCTTGAGACACATTAGTTGAGTAGGCGCTAATTTTTATAGCAGGCATTTCTTTCTCCGTACGAATATTTTTTTTAATTTTTAAATTTAATACCAAACAATATTGCAATACAACTTCTAAACGGATTCATTGATTGTATATAAGACGGATTTCAAGGAGTAACCTCCTGTTATCTAGCCCCTCAAGGCAATCTAATCCATTAAGATATCGTCTCAGACCTTTACTCAAGTCTCTGGCTTGAAGTTTGGATCTTACAATCAATTTCCAGTTGAAATGGGTGTATTTTGAATCCCCGGGAAATCTTTTTTCCCGCTGAGTTTGTAGGTGATCCAGTGTTGTAACATGGGGGCCAAAATCGAAATGCAGACGGTACTGACCACATAACTGGCGAGTAAAGCGGTCCCCTTACACCAGCTCGTTCGAGTGAGAATTGATTTTAAGGCCTCGGACTCGGTCCCGGAAAAGTGGGCAAAGGCCTCTTCAAATTGTTTGATCAAGCCAGGAACCGCTTTAGCGCCGGGAGCCGCTTCAATCCCCATGAAGGTTTTGATGATTCCCTCAATATCCACAAACTGCCGAGGATCCAGAATGTGCTGGAACTCTTTGCTTGCCCAACGTTCTGCCCCCCAAATCTTTTCTGCAAAGGCCGCGGATGTATTTTCTTTGGAAAGAATTTTGATAAACCCATGTTGTCGGGCCAGCTCTAAAAAGTTGTTTTCAAAGGTGCCTGTTGCATGGTTGAGTTGATTATCAATAAAACCAAAGTCAAATCCTTCTGGAAGGGCATAAAAATCGGACAAAAGTTTTGCTGGCGTAATTTTCTGCTTTTTAATCCACTGCAAGGCACTGTAATCGAACTTGGAGATAGCGTGGAAGTGCTTGTCAAACGTATTCCGAAGCAACCCTTTGATAAAATCACCTGCAAAATATAAAAAGAGAATGATGGAACTTTCCCGAACGGCCGTTTCAGCAAAGTCAGGGATGTTTCTGGCTTTCAAAAGCCGGCCTCCACTAATCCCGCCGTCAATGATGATATTGCCGTAAACGGCATCATTAACCAGTTCAAACATCTTATCGCCTAAGCTTTCTATGCCTGAAAACCGGGTAAACCAAGGTCTGTATCCTCTCTGCCAATAGTTGGTAGAATAAGGAACCATTGGGTATGGATAAGTTTGCATGGGATAAGCATAAGCGTTGTTGCCATAGGTATTCATGGAAAATGGATTGTACTGCATTTGGGTTTGCATACCGCTTTGAATGCCGCTTTGCATCGACCAAGGGATTGAGGGTGCATATGCAGTATTGGGGACAGGTTGCATCGGATTGGCTTTAGGTTGAATCCGGTCTTGAGGCTGGCTCTTGGCTTTGTCTTTCGCCACCAGTTTTCGGGTAATGGCTTGGTTAATGGTCGGGATCAGCCAGCCAATAATGGCCACAGGGATTATGGTTCCCAGGATAAAGTTAATCCAGTTGGCTCTAATGTAGGGAATCCGAGATTCTGTAATCCAGGCAGGCACTTTCTGTAGAGGGTTTTTCATTAAGAGCCGAACATCAATATCCGGGTCCAGCTTAAACACTTTGGTCATAACAGGGCTGAAAATCCTTTTATGAATAAATTTTCGCCCAAAAATCCAGACTGCTGTTGTGGCCAGCTCTTCAAATAGCCGTTCCCGGCCAGCATAATTGGCGCCAACCCCGCCCCGTTTATATTCCATAAAGCTCCGGCCGCCGGAATTGATTAAATCCTTCACCAATAACGGCGTTAGGGATCTCTGGTTATCCAGAGCCGCTAAGGTCGTTGTGATGATGGAAGGGATTGACATCGGGGTAGGTTTTCCTTGAGTTATCCTGTTGTTGCGCGTTATTAAATAGCCTCGATCGGGTTATCCTGGACCGAGGCATTGGGTTTAAATCAAAGAATCAGCTTGCGCTAACCAATACCGCGGTACAGCCTAGGGCGGCGGCGATTGGGTCTATTGTTTTGAACGTTGCGCAGAGTATTCATTGAATCTTATTGTGTCCCTTCAGATG